>JAFMSA010000171.1 GCA_017353855.1 Alphaproteobacteria bacterium | reverse complement strand
CCATGGAACTGGACGTGGGCCCCGCCGTCCGACAGGCCGACGATCGCGTTCGGGTACGTCAGGATCCTGGCCATGGCTTCGTCGTCGACATTGTTTTCCGACTGCATCAGACCGGTTTCGAGGTTCTCTTCGACGACGAGGTCGAGAAACGCGTCGATGACCCGCTTATTCTGCTCCTTGGCGATCTGGCCGATCGTTTTGCCTTTGAGCCCCTGGTTCTTCTCCAGTACCGGGCTTTCCACCCACATATAATTGTACCATTCGCGCGAGTAGCCGGCAGCCGGGACCTGGACCGTGTGCTCGACGACTTCCTCGTGCAATTTCTGTCTTACCGCCGGATCGGCATAGGCCTTCAACTTTTCCTCATCCGACGACAACAGGATCGGGTGCCAGGTCGGTGAGCCGCGGAACACCTGGCAATTGCGCATCGTAAAAGTTTGGGTCACGCGGTTCGGGCTGCACAGCGGATAGGCCCGTACGCCGGCTTTAGAGGTTTCCTCGACCCGTGCCATGTGCTTTTTCCAGGCGTCGGGCTCGCGCACGGTCTGGCCCAGATTGTTGTAGATGACGGTGCGGCCGGTCGCCTCCGACAGACGTGCCATCAAGCCGCCATTGAGCTCGGCAGCCCGCCCACCGCCCGACTGGATAATGCCGGTGCCCATTTCGCGCAGCACGTCGCCGAGCGCAAAAATCTCTTTTTCGTCAGCCCACAGCGCCGGAATGTGGACGCCCTGAGGGTCGTAATGGCCTTTGTTGCGCGACACCGACAGACCGAGAGCCCCTTCCTTCATGCCATCGCGCACGACGTCCTGCATCTTGCGGATCTCGTCGTCGCTGGCGGTGCGCTTCTGGCACTCGTCGCCCATCACATAATAGCGCACCGTCGAATGGCCGATCAGGGTGCCGACATTGACGCCGAGATGTCGATCGAGTCGGTCCATGTATTGCGGGATCGTCTCCCAATCGACCTCGACGGTGTTCAGCACATCCATCGGGATCGCCTCGACATAGGACAGAAACTCTGCGACCCGCTTTTCCGTGCCGGGCCGCACTGGAGCGAGGGATAGCGAGCAGTTCCCGAACACCACGGTCGTTGCGCCGTGATCGGGAGAGAACGAGCACAGCGGATCCCACGTCACTTGCGCATCATAGTGGCAGTGATTGTCGACAAATCCCGGTGCCACGACCCGGCCTTCGGCATCGATTGTGCGCCTGGCCGGACCGCTCAATTTCCCGAGCTCGACGATTTTACCGTCCTTGACGCCAACGTCGCCGCAGAACGCCGGCATCCCCGAGCCGTCGATAATGCGGCCGTTCTTGATCAGCAGATCATATGCCATGGCTACCCCTTTCTTTTCGAGCTCACAACACCAAGCTCCGGCAGCACTCTAGCACGCGCCGCCGCACATCCGGGGCTAATTGTCGCGTCTGGGTTGGTATGCGTTTAAGTGCTGCCGCCCTCGACGGCGTGGCCCTCAGCCCGCCAGCGAAGCATGCCACCTGCAAGATTGGCGATCTCGCAAAAACCGGCCGTACGCAGGATCACGGTGGCCTGCGCCGATCGGCTGCCGGCGCGGCACACGGTGACGATCGGGCGGTCGCGCGAGAGTTCGCCGGCGCGCTCGGCGAGTTCGCCGAGCGGTATGAGAATCGCACCGCGAATATGGCCCAGCGGACCGTCAAACTCCTGCGGTTCACGCACATCGAGAATTTGCACCGCCTGAGCCTGCTCTTCGAGCCCGTGGGGGTCGATCTCCCAAATCCCGGCAAATGAGTAGCGGAGCACCGCCCATCCGGGATCCTCAGTCGCTGCGGCGTCATTTTCGGGCCGGCCACATTTTAAATTGGCCGGCACGGCGACATCCATTTTCTTCGGATGGGCAAGCCCCAGATTTTTCATATAGCCGGCAAAATCCCCTTCTCCCATTTCCCCACCCAAACGCGGATTGAACCGCCGCTCCTCTTGGACACTGGTGACGGTAAGGCCGCGATAGTCGTGAGCGGGATAGAGCAGGCAGGCGTCTGGCAGCGTGAATATTTGTTCGTGCACCGAACGGTACATGACGTGGGGATCGCCGCCCTGGAAGTCGGTGCGACCCGTACCTCGGACAAACAGACAATCACCGGTAAACGCCATGCTGCGATCGTCGAGGACATAAGTCAGGCAGCTGCTGGTATGACCGGGTGTCTGGCGCACCTGCAGGTTGCGTTTGCCAAAAGTGACGACGTCGTCCTGCACCAGATAACGGTCGGCACCCACGACACCGCTCGTCTGCGCCAGCGCGATCCGGCATCCGGTACGCTGTTTCAACAGCCAGGCGCCGGTCACGTGATCGGCATGAACGTGTGTTTCGAGCGCATAAACGAGATGCAGGCCAAGCTCTTCAATCAGCGCCGCGTCGCGCCGCATCTGCTCGAACACCGGATCGATGATAACCGCCACGCCGCCTGGCTCGTCGGCGGCGAGATAGGTATAAGTCGACGATGGTGGATCAAATAATTGTCGGAAGACTAACATTTTAAACCTCCGATCCGGCACTATAATCTATACTGTCGTTGCGCGCGGAGAAAGCGGGAGGGCTTGTGCCGCCGGAAATCGTCGTCACCCCGTTTGCGTCGCAGGACCGGGAGCGGTGGGCCGAGCTGTGGCGCGGCTATCTCGATTTCTACGAGACGCAGCTGCCGCCGGAAAATTATCACCATACCTGGCAGCGGCTGATTGCGGCTGGAGGCCCGATCCGCGGCCTGGGGGCTCGCCTCGGCGGTGCTACAAGGCCCCTTGTCGGGATTGCCCATTATCTTTTCCACCCCCATGCCTGGACGACAAAGGATGTCTGCTATCTTCAGGATCTCTTTGTGGACAGCACCGTCCGTCGCGCCGGGTGCGGGCGCCGGCTGATCGAGGCTGTTGCCGCCGCCGCCCGCGAGCGGCGTTGTTACCGGCTTTACTGGACAACCAAGGAGGACAACACGAGCGCGCGATCGCTGTACGACCGCGTCGCCCGGTTCAATGGCTTCATACGTTACGATTACCCTCTGGAGTAGCTTCCTCGCGTTGCCACTCGGCCGGCATCGGCCTATTGTTGCGTAATCCGCGGTTGGCACCGCTCTTATTTTCGGCAGTAATTCCGTGACGTCGTTTCTCCCGCCGCTCGCCCCTTATCCGCAGACCCGTATGCGGCGTAACCGCCGCGATGCCTGGTCGCGCAAGCTGGTCGCCGAGAACCTGCTGAGCGCAGGTGACCTGATCTGGCCGGTCTTCGTCCATGACGAGGGGCACAAGAAGCCAGTCCCGTCGATGCCTGATGTGTTCAGGCTACCGGTCCCGGCTCTCGTCGATGCCGCAGGCGAGGCAGCCGAGCTGGGTGTCCCGGTTATCGCCGTGTTTCCGGCGGTCCCGGCGGCCATGAAGGACGCCGAAGGCAGCAACGCGCTGGATCCTGACAACCTTGTGTGCCGCTCCGTTGCCGCATTGAAGAAAGCCCTGCCTGAACTTGGCGTGCTGTGCGACGTCGCACTCGACCCGTTCACCTCGCACGGGCATGACGGCGTGATCCGCGACGGATACGTCGAGAACGACGAGAGCGTCGAAATCCTGCAGCGCCAGGCCGTGGTTCAGGCGCGGGCGGGGTGTGATATCATCGCACCTTCCGACATGATGGACGGGCGGGTCGGGGCGGTACGCAGGGCGCTCGACGGGGCCGGGTTCGCGCATGTTCGGATCATGTCCTACGCGGCGAAATACGCCTCGGCCTTCTACGGCCCGTTCCGCGAGGCTATCGGTTCGAAGACGGCACTCGGCAGCGCCGACAAGCGCACCTATCAGATGGATCCGGCGAACGGCGAAGAGGCGTTGCGCGAGGTGGCGCTCGATCTCCAGGAAGGCGCCGATATGGTCATGGTCAAGCCCGGAATGCCTTACCTCGACGTGGTGCGGCGCGTGAAGGAGGCGTTCCGTGTGCCGACTTACGCCTATCAGGTGAGCGGCGAATACGCAATGCTGCACGCCGCCGCGCGAAATGGCTGGCTCGACGGCGAGCGAGCCGTCATGGAAAGCCTTATCGGCTTCAAGCGCGCCGGCGCCGATGGTGTCCTGACCTACGCGGCGATCGATGCAGCGCGCCGCTTAAAGCGTGGCTGAGACCGGTCCGGTTCTTGCCGCCCTCACTGTGGCCGCCGAGCGCGGCGGTCGGCGGCGACGACACCCAGCTCGTCGCATTGGGGGATTGGTACCCTGATCCTCTCGGATCCTCAGTAGAGACCCGCGCATAGCCGATCAGGCGGCCGATGGCCGCGGATTTTCGGCCGTTCCGATGCATGCGCCCTCTCGGACGCTACTTTAGGACATTCGCGGTCTGCCGCGTGGTTTGGGCCTGAGCGTCGCCGGGACATTCGACGCGGGATTGACACATGACACTGACAGATCTGCTGCAGACGCGAGTGTTGACCGCGGTGCTCAGGATCGCTCCGATCTACACTAGTCCTGCGCCAAGCCCGCCCCTATATGCTGACAAGCCTCGTTTCGGATGTTTCAGTTCAGAGACTGGCCGCCGTGACGTGACGAGCCCCAACCTCCAGCTGCAATACCCACGCTGTGTTTTGCACTTCTCCATAACCCGTTCCGCGTCTGCGGCAAGCCGTGAGCGTCGACACACTTTATGCGCTCAGGGGGGCAGGTAGGGGGAGCAAACGCCTTTACTGTCGCGATCCCGCACCCGGAAACCCGCCGCAACGACCGGCCAGTCTGCAATATTGGCGGCTCAGCGTTTTCAGTAACGACAATGCGACGGGTGACGAAGTCCATAGCCACGACGCTTCTATTCTATTGCAGGCACTGATGCGCGGCCGGGCCCGTATTGTCGCCAGCCGTGTAGGGGCGGTTCGTGCTGCCGCCGAGCAAGACCCGCATCGGCGGCTGCGGCTGTTGTCGCTTTTTACGCATTGCTCCCCGCAGTACTGTTCCGGGTGGAAATCGCACCATTCGAATTCAAATTCGAATCGCTGAAGACGAACCGGCCGCATTCAGCAATCCGTTTCCGCGGCTCGTGCCTTCACTGTGCAAGGCATAGACGTCAACGTTTGGTTTGGGCGACTTATGCGGTTCTGCCGCTCGGTGCGTGAGACCGGCCCCCGGAGCAAGCGGAGTTGTCGCGGCATTCGATGAAAAAACGCCGGGCAGCGGATCCGGGTCAACCGAAGCAAGTTCGCCTCATCGCGGGGCGCCGCGCCGATGCCCGAGAGTTTCGCCCCGCTTTGGGCGCCTTTTGGCCGGGAACTACCGCTGCGCCGCAGGTGAGATCGAGGCCTTCGACCCGGCAAGCGAAGCTTTCATCACTACTGTCGGTCGACGTTGGCATCGCAAAAACACGGCTCGGGGCTTTTGTGCCGTCATCTTCAGGGATGGTCGCGACGGTGGTGACCGGTCCGGGCGCTAGTCTTAGTCTTAGTCTTAGCCTTAGTCCTTAGCCTTAGTCTTAGCCTTAGCCTTAGTTTAGATCTAGAGGGCCGAGCGGCGGCTTGAGCCGCCGCCGTCGATCGTAATGATCGAGCCGGTCGTATAGCCGGAGAGGTCGCAGGCGAGGAACGCCGCCATCCACGCGATCTCCTCGGGCTTAGCAGCACGGCCAAAGGCGAGCGGCTTCATGTATTCCGTCCAACGATCGACATCACCAAGCTGCGAGTGGGCGCGCGTGCGCATCAGGCTAACGAGGCGTTCGGTCATGACCGGACCCGGGTTGATGCCGACGACGCGCAGCCCGTCACGCGGCGCGGTCCCTCCCATCGCCCGGGTGAACGCCATTAGCGCGGCGTTTCCCGAGGAGCCTGCGATATAGTCGAAATCCGGGTTCTCGCCCGCGGCGCCTAGAATATTGATGATCACGCCCTTGTTTCGCTCGCGCATCAGCGCATAAAACCGGCGCGTCATGTTGATATAGCCGAACACTTTCAAATCCCAGGCAATACGCCAGCGCGTCTCGTCGATCGCGTCGATGTTGCCGCCGGGGATGGCGCCGGCATTGTTGATCAGGATCTCGGTGTCGGCGCATTCCGCGGCGAGCTTGTCGACATTGCGGCTGTCGCTCAGATCGAGCGGATAGAACCGCACCGCAACATTATGCTTGCTTACGATGATTTCCCGCGCTGCCTCGAGGTCGGCTGCCGTGCGCGACACCAGCACGACGTCGCAGCCCTCCTGCGCCAACGCCTCGGCGCAAGCTCGGCCGATCCCCTTCGAAGCGCCGGTCACCAGCGCCTTGCGTCCCCGCAAACCCAGATCCATGCTGTCCTCCGCCTAAATTAAACTTCACTTAAAGCCTGCCGTGCCGGCCGGTGCCGCCGCCGCCGACCGTAACGATCATGCCGGTCGTACAGGCGGACTGATCTGATGCGAGGAACGCCGCCATGCAGGCGATCTCGCGGGGGATTGCTGCGCGGCCGAAGACATAGCCCTCGGTCAGTTCGCGCCATCGCCCGGCATTGCCAAGTTGCGCCTGCGCTTCGCGGCGCAATCGTGTTGTCATCCGGTGGGTCTCGACGGGCCGGGGTTGATGCCGAGGACGTGTCGCCCGTCGTGCGGCGCGGTGCCGCCCATCGCCCGGGTGAACGCCATCAGCGAGGCATTCCCGGCAGAGCCGGCAATGTAGTTCGACTGCTCGGTCTCGCCTGCAGAGCCGATAATATTGCCGATGACCCCCGTCTACGCCGGGCCATCAGCGCATAAAAACGCTGCGTCCTATTGATGTTGCGGAACACCTTCAGGTCCCATGCTCCGCGCCTCGTCGATCGTACCGCGCGGAATGGCGCCCGCATTGTTGATCAGGATCTCGGTTTCCGGGCATTGGTCAGCTAGCGTGTCGACAGTTCTTGCTGCTGGAAAGATCAAGCGGGAAGCAGCGCACTGCAACATTGTGTTGGCGGGTGATGCTCACTCGGGCGGCTTCGAGATCGGCCGCCGCGCGCGCGACCAGCACGACCCCGCTTCCGCCAGGACCTCGGCGCAGGCTCGGCCGATCCCCCGCGACGCACCGGTGATCAGCGCCTCGCGCCCGCGCAACGCAAGTTCCATCCGCTGTCTCTCAGCCAAATTGCCGTCATCCCCACAGATGCGGAAGTCCAGGGATCCTATAATCTCGTTCTGGCGAGGCACCGGAGTCTCACATGCTACGCGATTTTAGTCCAGGTCAGCTCGTGCTTATTGTGGAACAGGTGACGAAGCTGCGAGCCCGGGATCGCGGCAAAGCGGCGCGCGGTCTCGTGATCGGTTTGGCCTTGGAACTTGATCGTGCAAACGAGATTGGCGCAGACGCCGGCCGCAAGCCAACGCTCGACGAGCGAGAGAAGCCGCGCCGGGTAGCACACCACATCCGAAAACAGCCAGTCGACCGGGCGCACCGCATGCGGTTCGAGGGCAAAGGCGCTTTTGCGGAGGTGTTCGATGCCTGGTAAGTGCGCGATCTCGGGAGCCAGCGGCGCCTTGTCGACGCTGATTACGCGGGCCCCCATTGCCTGCAATGCCCAGCTCCAGCCGCCCGGGCTCGCGCCGAGATCGAGGCACGTCTCCCCAGGCCCGGGCCGCCGCCCGATCAGGGTGAGCGCTTCCCACAATTTCAGATATGCTCGGCTCGGGGGCCCGCGGTGTTCTTCGACAAATCGGGCCTCGCCATTCGGAAAGGGGCTGGCGCAGTGCGCGGCGGCAAGAATTGTTTTGGCATCGAGCAGGGTCCATGACCCGAGCGGGGCCGAGGGCGGCGACGAGCCAAAGACGAGAGG
>JAFMSA010000758.1 GCA_017353855.1 Alphaproteobacteria bacterium | reverse complement strand
GATGTCGGAGCGACGCGATTTCTGAACCGCTGCCCTGGACACGTCGGCCGCTATCTCGGCCTCACCGGCGCAAGACTTCAGGCAGCCGATGCCGTCTATTGCGGTTTGGCCACGCATTTCGTCACGCAGGACCGCATCGATCCGCTCGTAGCTGATCTCGCGGCGACAGAACCCCATCGCGAACCAGTCGGCGAGATCCTCGATCGCTACGCACGCACTCCCGGCCAGGCGCCGCTCGCGACGCTGCAGCCGGCGATCGACCGGTGCTTCGCCGATGATCGCGTCGAGGCGATCCTCGAGGCACTGGCGGCGGAGCCGGCAATCAGCGGAGCCACCGCAGACTGGGCCGCGCAGGCCCGGGCGAGCCTCCTGACCAAATCGCCGACGAGCCTCAAAATTACGCTGCGCCAGTTGACGATCGGACGCGAGTACGATCTCGAAGCGGCCCTCACACTCGAATACCGGCTGAGCCAGCATGTGATGGCCGCGCACGATTTTTACGAAGGCATCCGCGCGGTACTTATCGACCGCGACCAGCAGCCGCACTGGCGCCCCCCGACGCTCGCCGAGGTCGGCGAGGACACCGTCAACGCTTATTTCGCACCGCTTGGCGAGCGCGAGCTGCGGTTCGCCTAGCATAACGCGCCTGCCGCTTGGCCCGGGGAGCCCTTCCCCGTGCCGAGCGCCAGGCGCGCTCAGCTACCACCGGTCTGCTTAGCGTCCGTAACCGCTGCGGTAGCGGTGGTGCCGCGGTACTCCCGACGAGCCGTAGCCGGTCACAGTCGGTCCGCCGACATAAGGCGTGTAGTGGTCGAAACTGGCAAGGCAACTGGAACGCAGATCCGAATCAGCGATTGGGCCACATTCCTTGACCTTGCGCGCTTCGCGGAACGCACGATTTGTTTTCAGCAGCCGATCGTAGTGGCGGCTCGCGATGATGTTTTGTCTTGCCGCCCGGTCGGTCCCAAAATCACCCGGGCTGGTCTGCGGCTGGTTCGTCATCACCTGCTCTTGGGGCGGTGGCGCGGGCGGGGGTGGATTCCCGTAAGCGGGCGGCGGGTTCCCACTGGGGCCCTCCATCTGTGCCTGTGCCGCCGGCAGCGTCGCGATCGCCGTCAGGCAAGCAGCCGTAAAGGCCAAGTACGTTGCACTCTTGATGACCATGACCGTTCGCCTCCTTGCGTTATGGTCATGATGCTAAAACGACGAGGCCGGCCGTCGCGTTCCGCCGCCAGAAACATCACTCATCGCCTGCCGCAATGCCGCGAACGGGCATCCGGGGTCCACATCTGCGCGCACGCAACACGGAGCGTGAGGCTACCTTCAGACAATCTGCGGTGAGATCAACGGCGGGATGCGTCCATACCCCGCTCCGACAGATAGTCGGCGTCGTTGCCGGCCCCGAGGCGACGCATTCTCGGGCCGTTTTACCGTTTCGCGACGGCGTTAGAGCAACGGATCGGGAAGGCCGCGGCGACGGCAGGCAGCGAGAAGCGTGTTGAGCAGCAGGCAGGCGATCGTCATCGGGCCGACGCCGCCGGGTACCGGCGTGATCGCGCCGGCAATGGCCGCAACCGGCTCGTAATCGACGTCCCCGACAACCCGGTTGCGGCCATCGGGTCCCACGACCGGATTGATCCCGACATCGATCACGGACGCATCCGGCTTTATCCAGCCCGCCCCGACCATTCTCGGCCGGCCTGCCGCCGCAATCAGGATATCGGCGCGCCGGCAGATATCGGGAATGTCCTTTGTCCTCGAATGCACCATTGTGACCGTGCAATTCGCCGCGACAAGCAGCGCCGCCAGCGGCTTCCCAACGATGTTGGAACGCCCGAGGATAACCGCGTCGGCGCCGCTCAGCTCATCATGGACAGTGCGCAGCAGGCGCAGACAGCCCTGCGGCGTACACGGCACCATCGTTGGAAGCCCGCTCCATAGCCGGCCGATATTGAAGGGATGGAAGCCATCGACATCCTTCGCCGGGTCGATCACGGAAATAATCCGCTGCGCGTCGATTTGCGCCGGCAGCGGCAACTGCACCAAAATACCGTCGATCCGCCCGTCGCGGTTCAGCCTTTCCACTTCCGCGACGAGCCGCCTTTCGGCGACGTCCAGCGGGAATCGAATGTCGAAAGCGGCGATGCCGGAGGCGGTGCAGGCGCGGCCTTTGGACCGAATGTAAACCTGGCTGGCCGGGTCCTCGCCGACCAGGACAGTGGCAAGACCCGGCATGATCCCGGTCTCACGATGCAATTGTGCAGCTATCTCGCCGACGCGCTGACGCAACGCCGCCGCGAGCTTGCTGCCGTCGATGACGTTCGTCCGACCCAACCCTTTTCCTCCCGCCCGAGCGCCTGGGCTGCCGACACTACCCAAAGGGCCAGGATGCATGTAAGGGGCATCATCACAGGGGCACGGACGCGGTGGACAGTGCGAGGCATTACACTCCAAAATTCGCCGCTAACAGCGAGCTTGGGTTATAGAAATGATCACCGCGAGCTACCGTTGCGCTGCCTGCGGGCGCGTCTGGCGCGCCGGTCGGCCGCGGTGGCAGTGC
>JAFMSA010000170.1 GCA_017353855.1 Alphaproteobacteria bacterium | reverse complement strand
GAAGCAGCCGATCGGTGGGGGCTCGACGCGATTTGGCTCGCCGAAATCCACCAGCAGCCGCGCCGGTCCGTACTGACGGCGCCGCTGACGGTTGCCAGTGCCATCGCTGCCCGAACGCGCCACATCAAGATCGGTACTGGCGTTCAGGTTCTGCCCCTCTGTCATCCGCTGCGTCTTGCCGAGGAGACCGCGACGATCGATCAGATCAGCAAAGGGAGACTGCTCTTCGGTGTCGGGCGCAGCGGCAACCCGCGTTCCTACCTCGCGTATGGCGTGCCTTACTCCGAGAGCCGCGAACGCTTCCTGGAGACTCTCGAGATCGTCAAACAGGCGTGGACGCAGCCGACTTTTTCTTATGAAGGCAAATATTACAATTTCGACAATGCCGCGGCCGTGCCGCAGCCTTATCAAAAGCCGTACCCGCCGATCCGTGTCGCGGCCGCCAGCGAGGAAACTTTCCCGTCGCTGGGTGAGGCCGGATACCCAATTTTCGTCGCGGTCCGCAGCGGGTCACTATCGGGCCTGGCGCCGGATCTGGAGGCCTACCGCCGCGCCTACAGGAAGGCCGGTCATCCTGGCACGGGCGAGGTTTATCTGCGCCTGAGCCTGCATATCGCGGACACCGACCGGCAGGCGTTCGAGGAGGCCGAAGAAAGCGTCATGCTCGGCTACCGGACTTTGAGCACGCGGCTCGAAGGATCGCCCAATCGCCGCCGCGCAGCGGAGGCGCAGGCGGTTCGTACCATTTCCTATGAGGAAATCATGCGCGACAAGGTGATCATCGGAAGCCCGCAACGGGTCGCCGACCGGTTGCAGCAGCTGCGGGAAGAACTCGGCCTCAACGGCATCCTGGCGGAGCTGAATTTCGGGGCGCGAATCCGGCCGGAACAGATGACGCGGTCGCTGCAGTTGCTCTGCGAAAAGGTCATGCCACGGCTGCATTGAGGGGCGCCTACGGGGAACGACCGCATCGTCCGGATCGGCCCCGCTGCCGCTCTGCGGACGCGGGACAGCAGCAGGATGATGTAACGAGCATCTCAGGAGAATAGGATGCGATTTGGACTTTTCGGTAGTGCGCAAGCCAGGCGTAGCGGGCCAGATACCGACAGCAGCCAGGGGTTCCGGGAATTCATCGACAATAATGTCGAAGCCGAGGCGCTGGGCTACTACAGCACCTTCCTCGTCGAGCACCACTTCACCGGGTTTGGCCAGGTCTCGGCGAGTCTCAATCTGCTGACCTGGCTCGGGGCGCGCACGCGGAATCTGCGCCTGGGCACGGCCGTACTGGTGCTGCCTTGGCACAACCCGGTGCTGCTGGCCGAGCAGGCCGCGACCCTCGACCTGTTATCCGGCGGCCGGCTCGATTTCGGCGTCGGCAAGGGCTATCGCCACAACGAATTCGCCGGTTTCTGCCTGCCGATGGAAGAGGCCGAGCCGCGGTTCGAAGAATCGCTCGCGGTCATCACGAAAGCTTTCACGTCGGAGACGCCGTTCTCCCATCATGGCAAGTATTGGCAGTTCGAGAACATCGTTGTCGAACCGCCAACCGCGCAGAAGCCGCACCCGCCATTCTGGATGGGGGCGGGCAGCTCCAGTTCGGTTCGGGAGGTCGCCGAGCGGGGCTACAGTATGCTGTTGGGCCAGCATTCCCTGGCCGAAGAGATCCTGGAACAGATAGGCCAATTCCGCAATGAAGTCGGGACGCGCGGGCGGCTGTTCGACCCGATGCAGGTCGGCGTCGCCCGTGCGATTCACATCGCTAAAGATGCTGCGGACAAAGAGGCCGCGCTTGAGCGGCGCTATCAGGGGCATATGCGGATAAACGCTCTGGCGCGCCAGCCGGCAGGCGAGACCAGGACCCGCTATATACTGAACGAGAAAGAGGCCCGGCATGAGAGCGCGGAAAGCGCGCTCTTCGGCTCCCCGGACGAGATCATGCGCAAACTCGACAGATTGCAAAAGGGCGGCGTCGAATACGTCATCATCAATTTCGGCGGCTCACGCGAAAATATCCGCCGCTTCGCCCGCGATATCATGCCGGCCTTTGCGGGCGAGCCACGGCTGGACGCCTTCGCCGCAAAGTGATCAGCCAGCCGGTGTAAGCAACCCCACGGACAGCCGTGCTTTCGGTCCGAGCGAAAGCCGGCTTGATCCCCCTAACTCGAAGAGGAAACTTGGAGACTACGTTGCCAAGAAGTTCAAGACCGACGTCCGAATGCTTCCTCAGTTCGGACCCGTGGAGGGTGCGGATGCAGACAGCCCTTGGGGTGGGCACGAAACGGATCGTACTCAAACGCTACTCGGCAACATTGGCGAGGGGAACGGAAGCCAAAAGCTTCCTGTCACTAGGCCCCCTTACGGGGCAAATGGGGTGTCCCCGTCCTGGCGGCGGGGCTCCTCCCCATGTCTAAAGCCAGGGGTATCCGCCCCGGAAAGATTTCGATGACGGGACAGACAGGAGTGAGGTTCGATGGCTTTCGAATTCGGCATGTTCCATGAGTTTCAGCGGCGTCGAGGTCAAACCGAGGCAGAGGCCTTCGCCCAGTCCTTTGCGCAGGTCGATGCCGCCGAGCGCTGGGGGCTCGACGCGGTTTGGCTCGCCGAGATCCATATGGCGCCCGAGCGGTCGGTGTTGGCGGCGCCCCTCAACATCGCGAGCGCCATCGCCGCGCGCACAGACAATATAAAGATCGGCCTCGCGGTCCAGGTTCTGCCGTTGTGCCAACCCCTGCGGCTGGCCGAAGAAGCCGCAACGACCGACCACGTCAGCCACGGCCGGCTGATCTTCGGCGTCGGACGCAGCGGCTTTCCTCGCGCCTACGAGGCTTATGGCATACCCTATGGCGAAAGCCGTGAACGGTTTGTCGAAGTCCTTGAAGTCGTCAAGCGAGCCTGGACCGAGGAAGCCTTCTCGTTCGCCGGCAAATACTACCGTTTCGAGAATGTCCGTCTGGTGCCGAAGCCGTATCACAACCCGCATCCGCCGATCCGGATCGCGGCGAACCACGAGGACACCTTCGTCTCCTCCGGCCGGCAGGGCTACGCAATCTTTGTCGGCGCCCGCCGCGGCACACTTGAAGACATTAAGCCCAATCTGGAGATCTATCGCGAAGCCTGGAAGTCCGCCGGCCATCCGGGCGAGGGGGAAGTGTACCTGCGCGCGCCCGTTTATGTCGGCGATACTGTGGAACAGGCACGCGCGGACCCCGAAGAGAGCCTGATGCATTTCTACCGTTATTTAGGTGCCCGACTCGAAGAGTCCGCAAACCGTTCCGGTATCTCGGACACCGCGCGGCGGATCGAAGGCGGTCAGCGGCTGCAGACGATCAGTTACGACGAGGCGCTGCAGGGCAAGGCCATCGTCGGCACGCCGGAAATGGTCGCCGATCGCCTCCAGGGCCTGAAGGAGGAGCTTGGCCTCGCCGGGATTCTGGCTGAAATGAATTGCGGCGGGCTGATTGCGCACGAGCGGGTGATGCGCTCACTGCAGCTGTTGTGCGAAAAGGTGCAGCCGCGGCTCCATTAGATTAAAATGGCTCGTGTTTTGCCGACCGCCGCGTATCGCAGGCGCTGCGATCGAGAGGCTCGCGACGATCAATTGGTCGTCACTGCGAAGCGTCGAGCAAGCAGCCGGTTGCACGCTGCGCAGCGTCCGGCGGCAGCGGCTTTGTGATCCACTTCAGAAGATCGACGGTGAGGCGCACGTTCGCGTCAGGTGCGCCCTGATGTCGTGGCAGCCCGCGGGCGCGCCCGTCGGCATTCGATCTGCGCGCGATCCGGACCATCGTTCGACAGTTCCACCGCCCCAGTCTGCCCGGCGTCACCGTCACTGCCTTATCCGGCACCATGCGCGCTGCCCTGGGGCGGCGGCGAAGGTTTGCGCCCGCCGGACGTCCGGCGAGAAGCGCTGTTACCAATAATTCACCATCACTGCGGATGCCGACGCGCAAGGCGGTCCGGCCCCTCGACGTTACGCTCCCGCCGCCCCGAGCGATTATCTCGGACCTCGTCGCCTTGATCCGCCGACAATTCGCGGCACTCCTCGACATCCGAAACGATCTTTCTTACCGGGCGACGCCGCCGCTTCCTCCCCCGGGCTACGCTGTGCTGTGAAATGGGTCGGGGTCAGGCTATTCAAGCGACACAGGAATAGTTCCTGTGCTGCAGCGGCCGGCCCCGCGCCTCCAGCCGCTCGTGCGACCCGAACAGTTGATATCGGCCTTCGACGCTTAGCAATCAGCGCGAGTTGCCGGGGTGCTGGCCGATGAAGTCGAGTGCCGCTTCGGCGCAGCGCTCGGCATGGCTCGCTGCAACGTGATAGGAGTTGCCTGACAGCACCAGCAAGCTCGAATGGCGGATCTGCTGTGCCCAAACCTTGGTCTCGTCAACTGAAGCAAGCCCGCTGCCGTCGGTCGTGATGACGAGGGTCGGGCATTGGATCTTGGGTAGGTCCGCCCGAATATCGGCGCAGGCGATAGTTTTCATAAAGCCGACCTGGGTCGAGACTGCAGTGCGGCCCATGAACTTGATCCACCACTCGACCCCTTCCGGCGGAAATGTGCTGCCGAGACGGCCTGCCATCGTACGGCGCGCCCAGTGCTCGACACCATTGGTTTCGAATTCGTCGGCCAGCTCGGGGGCACGCTCCGCCGCTCCTTCTCGCAATGGCGGCGGCGTGCCGACCACTGTCAAACTGATCACCCGTTCGGGCCTCCGTGCCGCGAAAGCGCGCGCGATCGTGCCGCCGATCTTGGCGCCGATCAGATGGAAACGGCTGACTTCCAGCATATCCAGCAACCGGCTGAAGTCGTCGATTAACAGGTCGAGTGTCCATCGGAAATCGCGCGGCATCGGCGTCGAGTCGCCAAAACCCCGCATGTCAGGGCGGACCACCCGATAGTGGCGAGCGAGATGCGGAACCCAGGCATACCACGCCGCACTGCTCTCGGCATTGCCGTGCAGCAGCAGGATTGTCTGCTTCTCACGCCAGGGATCTGCAAAGTCGTCGAGTTCGTAATGCATGACCAGGTCAGGGGCGGCACTGAATGTCGGCATCGCATTCTCCCTCTAGCGTGAAAAGTTTACCGCGACCCCGGTGGACCTCATAGGAGGATCTGTGCTGGTATGACAGCTGCGGGCTGATCTTGCGAGGAGGACGAGCGATGTTGGAGGAGTTGCTGCCGCAGGCGGAGCGGATCGCGTCGCTGCTGAAGGCGCGCGGTGAGACGATCGGCATCGCCGAATCCTCGACGGCCGGCCTGATATCGGCGGCGCTGTTGGCGATTCCCGGTGCTTCGGCCTATTTCATCGGGGGTGCCGTCGTCTATACGCGCCAGTCACGCAGCGCATTGCTCGAGGTCAGCGAGCAGGAATTGACCGGCATTACGCCGTCGACGGAGGCCTATGCGCTGCTCTTTGCGCGCAAAATACGCGGCAAGCTCGCCACGACCTGGTCGGTCGGTGAAACCGGGACCGCCGGACCGACCGGCAGCCGATACGGCCACGCCGCAGGCCACTCCTGTATTGCCGTCATCGGACCCCAGGGGGAGCGCTCGATAACGATCGAAACCGGCAACAGCGATCGGTCGGACAACATGCGCGCCTTCTGCATTGCGGCATTGGATCTGTTGGAAAAGGGGCTCGTCTGATGTGCTGATGTCGTGGAAGCAAGAAACGCGAAGCAGGGGAAGACATTCGGCTTCGCAGTCCACACCCAGCCGGGAGATCGCGTCGTCATGGATTGCCCGGGTGTTGAAGGCTTTGATGCGCCAAGGATACGATCCGGCCGCGGCTCGATGTCCCGGCGCCGTCTATAAGCGGCGCCCACAGAGCTCCGTCGTCGCGGCGCTTTCGCAATCCCGAGGTCAATATGGACGCGCATCTCCCCGAGTATGAGCTCTATGCCATTCGCTATGCCGAGCGCGACGCCCGGCGCTGTGACCATTTCATCGGCGGCGACCCGCATGACGGCCCGATGCCGATGGACTATTTCGTTTGGGTCGCCATCGCGCCGCATCGAACGGTCGTCATCGATACCGGATTTACCGCCGAAGTCGCTGCCTCCCGCGGTCGCCGCCATCTGCGTTGCCCGGCCGGCTCCTTGGCTCTCCTCGGCGTCGATGCCGGCACCGTCGAGGACGTGATCCTGACGCACATGCATTACGACCATGTCGGCACCTACCACCTCTTCCCGGCGGCGCAGTTTCACCTGCAGGAGGCGGAGCTGCACTATACAACCGGCCGCTTTATGCGGTATCCACATCTCGCGCATTCGTTCGAGGTCGAGGACGTGGTCGGCGTCGTGCGACTCAATTTTGCGCGGCGCGTCAAACTCTATAACGGTCCCGCGGAGTTGGCGCCGGGCGTCACACTGCACCCTGTAGGCGGCCATACTCCGGGCATGCAATTCGTACGCGTGCATACGAGCCGCGGCTGGGTCGTGCTCGCCTCCGACGTCACGCACTACTACGAGAATATGGAGACAGGCCGCCCCTTCACCGCAGCCTTTCACATCGGCGACATGCTGGCAGCCTACGATACGCTGCGCGCCCTTGCCCCGAGCCCGCAGCACATCATCCCCGGACACGACCCGCTCGTCATGCGGCAGTACCCGGCACCGCGCCTGGAGCTCGAAGGGATCGCAGTTCGCCTCGACGTTATGCCGAAGAACTAGCTCGCTGCCGGGCAAAAGGCCAGGAGCTGGTCGCCTGTTCAGCGCGCGCGCTCGAGCACGGCGTTGAACAATGCCACGCGGCGCTCCTCGAGATTGCGCACCGAGTTGCGCGCCATTGCCGGCCCGTCGGCTCCGAGGATCAGGTGCGTGCCGAGCGCCGCCGGCCCAGCCGCCGCACGTACCCTCCGCCGTGCCGAATCGAGCGAGGCGTCCGTCGTATCCTGCCATATGAGAACGCGCAAACCCGTCGCAACGAGCTTCTCGCGGGTCGCCTCCGGTGTGAACAGGAAGCTGATGCCGGGCTCCCGCGCCCATTGCACCGGATAATGCGGCGGCCCCTGCGGACCAAGACCGACCTCCTGCAACGCGAGCTTCCCGCCTGGTCGCAGCACGCGCCGCATCTCGCCGTAGAGCCGGTCGCGGTCGGCGATGTTCATCGCAGCGTTCTGCGACCAGACGACATCGAAGCTCATATCCTCGAAGGGCAGATCGAGGGCGGTTGCTTGGCGATAATCGACCCTCCCGACGAGGCCCGTGCGGCGCGTCAGCATCTCGGCCACCTGCACGAATTCGGCGGTCAAGTCGATGCCGCTGACCCGGCATCCGTAACGCCAGGCGAGATACCGTGACGGCCCGCCGATCCCCGCGCCGACGTCGAGCACGCGCGCGGCTCCCGTCAAGCCGACGAGTTCGGCGAGCCGGATCGTGGCCTGCCGCTGGCCGCCATGGAACTCATCAACCGGCGCGAGATCATCCGGCGTCAAATGGTCCACATCCTTCCCGGCGGCCCTCAACGCCGCGAGGATCACCTCGGCCAGATCGTTCCGGGTGTAGTGCGTCTCGACGGGATTGTCCGGCATTCTCATCCTCACCGGGTTGATCAGGCGGCCTGGGCAACAATCCGCCTCAGATCGGTGGCGAAGCCCGCAGGCGCGCGAAGTGCAGCGCCACCCCAAGTCGCATCTGCATGCGTTAGCAAGGATGATCCTGACGGGGCCCGTTGAGCTGCATCGCCGTCCGGTGAGGTATCATCGGTGCGCCGGCAGCGCACCGCAGGGGGCCATGCCCGTGGCCACGGTCCCTTCGGGATGTCCGCCACGAGCGCGAAGATCGGCGCGTTCT
>JAFMSA010000757.1 GCA_017353855.1 Alphaproteobacteria bacterium | reverse complement strand
CGCCGGCGGCGACACCGCCTACTATCCTGAATGCGACATGGTCGCGGTGCCGGGCGGTACCTACACTCGCCGCGACGGCACACCCTACCCGAAACAAGCGCGGCGCGGGCCGTAGCTCGCTGTCAGCCGAACGCATAGGCGGCGCGGATCGGCGCCTGCGTCCTTCAGCGACGCAATGCGCTATAGGCGGCAGTAGGATAGGGGTGAGGCGCTGCTCGTGGTATGGGTTGAAGGAAGGCAGCCGAGGGATGAGAAAAACTCACGCAGATTTTCCGCTGAACGCGATCGAGCCCGTCAGGTACTGCGCGCCGCGTACCGATTTTCGGCTTCGGCAGCCGCCTGCGTTTCGGACACGAACCGTGTAGCTGCCAGCCACACTTCCTTGACGGTCCCGCTTGCATCGCGGGTCCGCCGCACGCGCTCGCCATGGCTCCCGGTACCGCCGGCGAGCGCGATCCGCCCCTCGTCTCGGTCGGTGACTTCTATCTCGGAGGCGTCGAGCAACGGCTTTCCCATCCACGGGTTGGCGACCAGCACGACGTCGCCGATGGGAACCAGATCGGCGGCGCCCCAGGTGTTCCACCACCGCCCGGCCCAGTCGTGCACTTCTGCCGATGGCGCGCCTCGCGTCGCGAACCGCCGCAAGATGTGCAAGGCTCCCTCGGTCCAAAAGCCGGCCCAGCCGTCGCTGGCATTGGTCAGTATGGAGACGGTCAGCTCGCGCTCCGGCACGACGCAGGTAAATGAGATGTAGCCTTGCAGGCCACCGCCATGGCCAAACCACTCCCAGCCTTCGGTATTTCCGCTCATAATACCCAAGCCGTAATACCTCTCGATGCTGGAGTGGGGGTTACGCCAGTGACGGCGGGTCATCTCCCGTCGGCTGCCGGCTGAGAGCACGCTGGTGGGGGCATCGGGCGCGAGCTGCGCGAAATATTTCGCCAAATCGGCCGCGGTGCTGACAAAACCGCCGGCGGGTGTGATCGCATTTTCCGTGTAGCTGCCCGGGATGAGTAGACGCCTCCCGAGCAGCAGTTCGCCGGTGTGGCCGCGCGCAAAAGGTACGCCCGCAGGGAGCGGCATGTCCGGCTCCGTCTCGTCGAGGCCGGCGGCGTCGACGATCTCGCGCTTGATCCAGGTGCGGTAGGCCTCGCCGGTAATCGCCTCGATCACGAGGCCGAGGAGTGCGAAACCGTGGTTCGAGTATTTGTGCCGCGTGTTCGGCTCGATCACCGGCGGATTCCGGAGGTCGGCCATCAGCTGATCGACATTCGGGAACGGACGCCGATCCTCGTAAAACCCGGCGTCGGCGCCATCGCGGACCAGGCCGGCACTGTGGGATAGCAGTTGACCGATCGTGGCTTCACTGATCCGCGGATGCAGGCCTTGCACATATTCGCCGATCGGGTCGTCCAGCCGCAGCTTCCCGGCTTCGCGCAATTTCATAATGCCGGCTGCGGTGAAGCTCTTCGAATGCGAGGCTATGCGGAAACGGTGGCGCGGCGTCAGTGGTTCTCCGGCATCCAGATCGGCAAGCCCGTACGCCCGCTCGAAGGTGATCTGGTTACGGTACATGACGACAGCAATGCAGCCGGGGAGCCTGGATAGCCGCATCTGGAACTCGAGCCAGCACCCGACGTAGTCACAACCTCGCGATGCCCATTCCTCCATCGGCTGGCTCCATCCGCAGAAGTCAGCACCTTATCACGCCAGCGGCTACTTCGTCAGTCATCGGCTGGACTGCTTCCGGTCGAAGTCGTAGAACCAGAGCAAGGTGTTGCGGGCAGCGGCCGCGGCCCTTGCCCACGAGCATGCCGTAGCCAATCGCCGGCAGGCTGGTCTGGTTCGCTGACCTTTGCGTGCCCATGCCAATCGGATCGCGCCGTAGATCATAGAACCGAACAAAGAGGTCGATTGCGATCCAGCTGCCGCCTTTGCGCACCTCCGAGACGCCAATGCGCCCGACAGAGCGGTTCCTCGGCAAGTCGTCAGCGACGATTCGGAGCGCCAGCGATTCGCATTCGGTCATGCAGCTGAGGGATACGAGGAGAGAAGCTTTTGAACAGCAGACTTGCCTCCCGTGGCGTCCGGTTGGCGGCAATTATCGAGTATCGAGCGCTTGCCAGAGGCGAACTCGAAAAAAATTCGCCTCAAGCCGAACGCTAGCCGCGGGCAGCGACTGGCCGCCGAGGGCGAGGGAGGGAACGGGCAGCGCTGGATAGACTTTTACTCTCGCCCGCGCAATACACGGCAATTACCTGTCAATTCACAGGCGAAAGTCCCGGACGGGGAGACGAGCCTGCGGGCCAAGGTGTGGTCGGGCGAGGTTCTCTTTACTTTACCGACCGCCGCGGTCTCAACGCAGACACGCCTGCAGGGAAGCAAGCTGCGCGTGTATCCCCCGCCAGGCTAATCACTGAAGCTGGGGGGTGGCGGCCGGGTCGGATTACGGCGGGGCGGGCAGGCTTGCGGTGCATCGTAGCACGGCAGTATCAGCGCATCCGTGAGCAGGCGGCCCATCGCGAGTTTCGAGACAAACGGCAGCGCCATCACACGGGTAACCA
>JAFMSA010000756.1 GCA_017353855.1 Alphaproteobacteria bacterium | reverse complement strand
TGGTTCAGCTCTCGCCCTTCGCAGCCGAACGCAGTGACGGCGATATCTTTGACGCCGGCGCCCGTCCGGCGCGCAGTTTCGCGGTGGAGCGTGCCGATCCGAAGGCGGTGCTGTTCGAGGCGGTGCGCGACTACCTCGAAGGCGAGCGCAAATCTGGCCGCAAGACCGCGGTGGCCGCGTTCACCCAGGGCTCGGCCGACCGGCTGCTCAATGTGCTGCGGGAGCGTGGCGTGTCCGATCTGCGCCGCATCGCCGATGGCCGCGCATTCGAGGCCTTGCCGAGCTCGGCGATCGGGCTCGCGGTACTGCCGGTCGAGCAGGGCTTTGCGACCGAGGATATGGTCTTGCTCGGCGAGCAGGACATCCTCGGCGACCGGCTCGCGCGGACCGCACGGCGCCGACGCAACCTGGACCAATTCATCACCGAGGCAACGGCGTTGACCCCGGGCGACCTTGTCGTGCATGCCGATCACGGCATCGGCCGCTACGAGGCGCTGGAGACGCTCGACGTTGCCGGCGCGCCGCACGACTGCGTGCGCGTTCTCTACGCCGGCGACGACAAGCTCTTTATCCCGGTCGAGAATATCGAGGTTCTGTCGCGCTTCGGCTCGGAAGATGCCGGGGTGCAGCTCGACCGCCTCGGAGGAGTTGCGTGGCAGTCGCGCAAGTCTCGTGTCAAGCAGC
The DNA here is from genome assembly GCA_017353855.1 of Alphaproteobacteria bacterium. Classification (GTDB taxonomy): domain Bacteria; phylum Pseudomonadota; class Alphaproteobacteria; order ATCC43930; family CGMCC-115725; genus AP-15. The sequence goes on along the minus strand of JAFMSA010000756.1, from coordinate 1,888 downwards.
GCATCCGCGACATTGCCGGCGAACTGATCCGTGTCGCCGCCGAGCGCCAGTTGCGTCCCGGCGATGTGCTGCAGCCGCCCGACGGGATTTATGAGGAATTCGCAGCTCGCTTCCCTTATCCCGAGACCGAGGACCAGCTTAACGCAATTGCCGATACGCTCACCGACATGGCCGCGGGCAAGCCTATGGATCGGCTGATCTGCGGCGATGTCGGGTTTGGCAAGACCGAGGTGGCGTTGCGTGCCGCCTTCATCGCCGCGATGGCCGGCTTGCAGGTCGCGATGGTCGTGCCGACGACGTTATTGTCGCGGCAGCACTTTCGAAGTTTTACCGAACGGTTTGCCGGACTGCCGATACGGATCGCGCAACTCTCCCGGTTGGTTCGTGCCAAAGAGGCCCGGTGGGTCAAAGACGAGCTCGCGCAGGGCCGGATCGACATCGTTATCGGGACTCACGCACTGCTCGCCAAGGATGTCCGGTTCAGCCATCTGGGCCTGCTGATCATCGATGAGGAGCAGCATTTCGGTGTCGCGCAAAAGGAAAAGCTGAAGCGGCTGAAGGCCGATGTTCACGTTCTGACCCTGACCGCAACACCGATTCCGCGCACGCTGCAGCTTGCGCTGTCGGGGGTGCGCGAGATGAGCATTATCGCGACACCGCCGATCGACCGCCTGGCGGTGCGCACCTTTGTGATGCCGTATGATCCGGTGACGATCCGCGAAGCGATCATGCGCGAGCGCGACCGCGGCGGTCAGATCTTTTATGTCGTGCCGCGGATTGCCGATCTTGACGAGGTTCGCGAGCGGCTGCGCGAGATCGTGCCTGAGATAAAATATGGGGTGGCGCATGGCCGCATGGCCCCTTCGGAGCTCGAAAATGTCATGTCGGCATTCGACGAGCGGGCCTTTGACCTGTTGCTGTCGACCAATATTGTCGAATCCGGCCTCGATATCCCGTCGGCCAACACGATGATCGTGCACCGTTCGGACATGTTCGGGCTGGCGCAGCTCTACCAGCTGCGCGGCCGGATCGGGCGCAGCAAGCTCCGCGCTTACGCCTATCTGACTTTGCCGGAACGCAAGAAGCTCGCTGCGACGGCGCAGCGTCGCCTCGAAGTCATGCAGACGTTGGACGTGCTGGGCGCCGGGTTTCAATTGGCGAGCCACGATCTCGACATCCGCGGTGCCGGCAATTTGCTGGGGGACGAGCAATCGGGACATATCCGTGAGGTCGGCATCGAGCTTTATCAGCACATGCTCGAAGAGGCGGTCGCGGCGGCCCGCGCTGATGGTGATGCGCAGCAGGCCGCTGCCGAGGAGTGGAGCCCGCAGATCACGATCGGCACGCCCGTGCTGATCCCGGAGGATTATGTCCCCGATCTGGGCGTGCGCCTCGGGCTTTATCGGCGAATCGCCGGGCTTCTCGACCGCCGCGAGATCGACGGGTTTGCCGCCGAGCTGATCGACCGCTTCGGCTCATTGCCGCGAGAGGTCGAAAACCTGCTGGAGATCATCGCGATCAAGCGCTCTTGCCGCGAAGCCGGCATTGAAAAGCTCGAAGCCGGCCCGAAAGGTGCGGTCGTTTCGCTGCGGGGCAACCGCTTTGCCAATCCGACGGGGCTCATCGATCTGATCCAGCGTAATGCCGGCACTCTGAGGCTCCGCCCCGACCACAAGGTCGTTTGTCTGCGGAACTGGGAGGATGCGAAGGTACGCCTCGCCGGTGTCAGCAAACTGGCGCAGGCGTTGGCCAGGATCGCCCGCGATGCGGCGGCGCATGCCGATGCGGCGCTGCCAAAGCTCGCGCCCGTCCCGGCCAAGCCACAGCCAGCGCGCCGGGTATAACCGCGCCGCGGGCATTGCGCGCTCAGTCATCGATCGTCCGGTCG
>JAFMSA010000169.1 GCA_017353855.1 Alphaproteobacteria bacterium | reverse complement strand
GGCGCGGGGGCCTACGCTGAACGGCTGCAGTCTTGTGGACCGTGTATTGAACGGATGTGGCTCGGCGAGATGAACGGGCTCGCTGTCGGCTTTTTTTATCGATGATTGTCGGGTCGACCGGCCCGGTGGACGCTGCAATCGAACGGGCTGCTTATCGCACGCCCGGCCGGACGCCATGCCTGCCCCGGTCGGGCACGACGCGCGGATGAATGGGGTCGGAGAGGAGCCAATACTAAAGGACTTGCCTAACTTTTTGGCCTGCGATAGTTAGGTGTGTGCTTAACCAATGCTCGACCTTGACCGTCTTTTTCATGCCCTTGCCGACCCCGCGCGCCGTGCGATGTTGGAACGGCTGACTCGCGGGCCGACGCCGGTGAGCGAGCTGGCCCGGCCGCTGCCGATGTCCCTGCCGGCGGCGATGCAGCATCTCGGCGTGCTAGAGACGGCGGGGCTGGTGCGCTCCGAAAAGGTCGGTCGGGTCCGCATCTGCGCGATCGAGCCGCAGGCGCTTGACGAGGTGGAGCGGTGGATCAATGCGCGCCGGGTCGAATGGACGCGCCGTCTCGACCGGTTGGGCGAGTACCTGAAAACTCTCGAAGGAGAAGGTGATGGCGCCGGCTGCTAACGCAAAAGGTGATCGGGAGCAACTGCAGCCGCTGCGGCTGTCGCGTGTTTTTCACGCGTCCCGGCAAACAGTGTTCGCGGCGTGGACAACTGCCCGCCACGTCGAGCACTGGTTCTGTCCGGAAGGCTGCACGGTCTGCGAGGTGCGGGTCGAGCCGTGGGCAGGTGGACGTTTCGAGCTCTTGATGCGTTCGCCGGGCGGTGAGCACTGGATCCGGGGCGCCTTCGTCGAGATCGCACCGCATACGAGGCTCGCCATCGACATGACCGTCACCGCTGCGACCGGCGAGCCGCTCTTTCGCGCCTGCACAGAGGCCGAATTCTCGGACGAGCTTGGCGGTACGCGCGTGGATCTCGTGCAGACCTACACGCTGGTCGATCCGACAGCCGCGTGGATGGTGGCTGGCGCGCCGGAAGGATGGCGCAGCACGCTCGACAGGCTGGAGCAAGCGGTCGTACGCATGCGCGGCGGCGGCGAAACCGGTGTCCGCTCGGTGATCCACGACACCTTCGAACTGCGGCGCAGCTATGACGCGCCGATCGCACGGGTATGGCAGGCGCTGACCGAGCCGACCGCCAAGGAGCGGTGGTTTGGAGGCCCGCCTGGCCGCTTTGAGGTGCTGGAGCGGCAGATGGATGTGCGCGTCGGCGGCCGCGAGCGGCTGAGGGGTCGCTGGGAGGGGGGGCTCGTCTCCACCTTTGACGCCGTTTACCACGACGTGATCCCGAACGAGCGGCTCATCTACAGCTACGAGATGCGGCTCGACGATAAGAAGATTTCAGTGTCGCTCGCGACTCTTCGACTGAAGGCGGAGGGCGGGCAGACCTCCCTGATCGTCACCGAACAGGGAGCTTTCCTCGACGGCTATGAGGATGGCGGTTCGCGCGAAGCGGGCACCGGTCACCTTCTCGACGCGCTCGGAGCCTCGCTTCAAGCCTAAGCGCGGCTGGTAACGTGCAACGCGCCGCCCGCGCCCGCGAATACGATACATGCGGCATCGCTTCCTCGCGGGAAATCGGCTCGCGCCGTCGCGCGCAGACACCACCGACGCGCGACGGGGCGCTGCTGCGCGAGCTATTCTGAAAGCACTTACCAGCGCGCTTTGGTCGCACGTTGCACGCCGGCCGGCTGGTTGCCCCGAACCGCCTAACTCAACGCGACCTCGAAGCCGCGCTGCACGCCGGGGCGCGCCATCATCGTCTCGTACCAGCGCTTCACATTCGGAAAGTCCGCCAGATTGACCTGATGGCGTTCGTGCCGCCAAGCCCAGCCGAGGATCGCGAAATCGGCGATCGAGATCTCGCCGGCGGCGAACGCCGCCTCACCGAGGCGTTTGTCGAGCACGCCATAGAGCCGGCGCGTCTCTTTGGAGTAGCGCTCGAGGCCGTAACGCCGGTCCTGCTCGTTGGCGACTTGCAGAAAATGATGCACCTGGCCGGGCATTGGGCCGAACCCGCCCATCTGCCACATCAGCCATTCGAGCACAGGCACCTGGTGCCGCAGGTCGCCCGGCCAGAATTTACCGGTCTTCTGACCGAGGTAGATCAAAATCGCGCCCGACTCGAAAATGCTGATTGGCGCGCCGCCTGGACCTTCCGGGTCGACAATCGCCGGGATCTTGCTGTTCGGGCTGATCTTCACGAAGGCAGGGGTGAATTGCTCGCCTTTTGAAATGTTGACGGTCTTCACCGTATAGGGCAGCCCCATCTCTTCGAGCGCGACGCTGATTTTGCGCCCGTTCGGGGTATTCCACGTGTGAAGTTCAATGCTCATCGGGGTCCGCCTTTCCTCTTCTCGCCCGTTCCGCCTCCGCCGACCGGCCGCAAGCAGGATTATCGCGATCGCGATCCTCTTCAAGCGGCAATCGCTCCGCCTCGAGGCCGGCCGTCAGGCCTGCCATGCTAAGGTTGGCGACGAACGCAGTCGAAGAAGGCGATGTCCTCCTCCGCGTCGAGAAACCTGGGCACCCGCTCGTACTGCGCGCAATGCTGCTTGGCGACCCGCGTCGCGGCATCGACGTTGCCGCTGAAGCCCACCTGTGCCGAGTTAGCGTCTCCCCGAAGCAAAATAGGCGTTGATCCGCTGCAGGCGGCAAGGATGCCGCCGGCGAGAACGACAAAACACATCCGCCGCGTTGACACGCACCCGAAGCTACCCGCACCCGGCCAAATGGCAAGCGCGGAGAAGCGCCGGCGCCTAGGGCCCGGCAGTGCCGATCAACGACTGGATGAGTTTGACCGGATGCAGCAGCGACGGTGCGGCTTGATCGTCACTCGGCGCGAAGTCCACCGTCTGGTCGACCGCGAAACTGATGATGGCGAGGGTTGCGAAAACGATCGCGATCGCCCAAGCCGAAAATGTTGCGGGGCGTCTGCCGTAGCCGAACGGATCGGGAGGCTGCAGCCTCGCGCCCATGCGGGTCCTTCCGAGCGGGCCGCTCTACGATAGCGCGACCTTGTGTCACGTTCTAGGCGATCGATTCAGTGACGGTTCCCGCCGTTCCCCGATGCCAGCTATTACCGATCGGAATGGCTGACGTCACAACCGAAAGCGCCGATGCCCGCGTGCGCCGCGAAATCGCGACCGCGCTCGATGTAGTCGCGGTAATCGCCGTAGCTCGGGGCGGCCGGCGACAGCAGAACCACGCCCCCGGGCGGTATCGCGCGCCGCGCGAGCAAAACGGCCTCCTTCATCGAGTTCGCCTGACGGATGGCGCAGATCCGCTGGCCGCGAGCGGCGATCTCGCGCGCCAGACAGTATATCCGCCGGCCGCTCTGGCCGAGGCAGATGAGGGCCCTTGCGGCACCGCCGACCGTTGCTTCGACCAGCTCGCGGTATTCGATCCCACGATCGTAACCGCCGACGATCACGGCTATGTCGCGGCCGGCATAGGCCGCCAAAGCAGCAGCGGTCGATTCTGGGATCGTCGAGATGCTGTCGTCGACAAACAGCACGCCGTCGACCACCCCTAGCTCCTGCTGACGGTGCGGCAGTCCACGAAAGCCCTCCGCTGCGCCGAGCGCGGCTTCCGCGTCGATCCCGAGAGACCGTGCGACCCCCAGTCCTGCGCACAGATTCGAGAGGTTGTGCGAGCGGGCGAGATAGGCGTTGCGTACTTCCCCGATCAGGTTGGGACCGTCGAATATCCGGGTGCCGCGCGCGTGGATCCGGCTGTCGTCATTAAACCGATACTGGCATGCCCCGGTATTGTCGGCGAGCCGCTCGACCGTGTGCGCCGTTTCAGCGCTGATGATCCGGTATTTGCCGCGGCTCACCAGGTTGATCTTGTCGCGAAAGTAATTCTCGACCGTAAGGTGCCAGTCGAGATGTTCCGGATAGAGTGACGTCAGGACCGCGACATCGCATGTTCCACGGAAATCGGCAGCCTGATAACTCGAGACCTCGATGACGGCGATATCGGCTGCTGCGCAGTCGAGCTCGGTGATCGGGATGCCGATGTTCCCGACCAAGGCGACGCGCCGGCCGAGATTTTGCAGAATATGCGCGACCAGTGACGCGGTCGTGCTTTTCCCTTTGGTGCCGGTCACGCAGATCGTCGTGATCGTGATCGGCTCGGCAAACCACAGGTTCAGTAACGATGTGACCTTGATCCCTTTTTCCCGCGCGGAACGGATCTCGCGGCGGTAAAGGCTGACGCCGGGCGATTTGACGATGACGTCGATATTCTCGATCGCGCGGGCGATCGCGTCCGCGCCGAAGGCGTAATCGATGTTGCTGCCGGCCCCTTCCGGCGGGCGGCCGCCGGCCGCATCGTCGAGCACGAGGAGAGGCAGGCTCGGATGCTCTTTGCGCAGCATGCCGATCGCCGCGCGACCCTCGCGGCCGAGCCCCCACACCGCGACACGGCGGGACGCGAGCTCAGCTGCACGCATCGAGCATGGCCAGATACCGGGCGGGGACCCGATGCGGGTGCCTGGCCTCGAACAACGCGCGGTATTCGGTCGGGCCCTTTTGCCGCAGCGCGAGCGTCTGGCTCAGCTCGCGCACGACCGCGTCGGCGCGCCAGTCGGGATGGTCGGCGAGATGGGCCATCACGGCCGCGCTCTCGGCCGTTTCCCCGACGCATTCGAAGGGCTTGTGCTCCTGCAGCCCGCACAGCTGCGCGAACCCGTCGCGTTGCGCCCGGTCGTCCAGCAGGTTGCCACCGAAGATCCCGGTCAGCTCGGACTTTCCCACGAAGGGCGCGAGTGCGAGGAACACAAACCGGCATTTCGGACAGTTGCAGCACCAATGACCCCGGCGCGCGGCCCGCGACTGCTTGAAGGCTGCATTACAGCTCCGGAAAACTCCGAAATACGCGGGATAATTCGCAAATCTCCGGGCGATCTCGATTTCCGAAAGCGGCCGCAGCAATGAAAAGTAGTGGAGGCTCGGGGAGACGAAACGTTCGGTGTATTCTGCAAAATCTGTCTCGAATTGGAGCGATTTGCTGAATTGATGATTTACCTCGAGACCGTCGACGGTGAGGTTGGGCGCGTTGGCGGAATGCTCGTTAGACATCGCGACGGTATCGCAGCCGCATAAGACGGCGCAGGCCAGGGCGATGGCGCTCAAAATTCCGGTGATCGGAACGTGGCCGTTGAGCGCGCCGGCCCGGTTGAGCTCGACGAGGCCATTGTCCAGCTGCCGGTGGACTCTGACGAAGGGCAGGTCGGCCGCCCTGATGCACGCGTTGATCGGTTCGGCGTCACCCAACGAAAAGAGGACCACCGGATCGTGGCCTTGCCTGAGGCATTCGATCGTGACGATCGAGTCCTTCCCGCCGCCGACCGGAACCAGCGTGCTGCGCGGAAGATCGAGCTCGATCGGGGCGGGCGCCGGTGCCGAATCCGCCTCGAAGCTCAGGTGCCCGCCGAGCGGGAGCGCGTTGGTGAACGCGAACTCGGCCAGACCCTTCTCATAGAATGTTTGCACAAACCGGGCGGTGGCTTTGTCGAGCGCGAAAGCCTCGCAGCTCAGCAGCTTCGGGACGAACGCTTTATAATAACTCACTCCCGACAGCAGGAAAATCAGGCGGAAGATCCGGTCGAGCACCTGCATTCCCGACAGGCTAAGCCGCCGGGAGGTGAAATCGAAGACCAGTTGTTCTTCGAACCGTGGCCCTTCGCTAAACCGGTAGTGCAGACGAAGCGTCGATGCCGCGGGATCATAACAATAGTCTTCGAAGACAAACGCCTTATAGTCCATACACCGTCTCGGCCAGCGCGCGGATACCGCGCAGTTTTTGGTGATGGCTGGCGATGTCGAGGTTATCGACGGTCATCGCGCGCCGGCGAGACACACCGTCCACTGCGGGCCCGTGATCGACCGTCGCCGCGAGGATTGCCCGGTCGAGCTCTTCGTCGAGGCAGGCGATCAGCGCGCTGCGCCAATCCGCGCGCAACGCGGCGAGCGCTCCGGCAAGCGCGTAGGCTCCCCAATTGGAAACCCCGGCGACAATCAGATGCTGCGCCGGGGTGACGCAGGCGATCGTCTCGCCGTGCTCGACATGCCGCGCGATCGATTCACGGGCGAGAGAGCCCATGCCGATTTCATTCCCGCCGTCGCCGACCGCGATCGTTTTCCACGGCCCGGCCGTGAAAAGCTCATCGAGCGGTGCGGTATAGGAACCGATATCGAGACCCCGCATATTGCGCGGGCTGCCGTCGGCGCTGCGGCCGCAGCGCTCGATGGAGATCGCATGCGTGACCCCGGCCTGCCGCCAGGTGCGGATCATCGCGGCGATATCGGCGGTGTCGACCGGGACGTCTGAAACGCCCGCTCCCGCCACCGCGGCTGCACAGGCGCCGCGGCAGGGCTCGTCGGTAGCCAGGCGGCAGGCAATGCCGGCGTTGCGCAGGCCTCTGGCGAGCAATGCTGCGCCCACCGGGCCGTCGGTTTCGGCCGCGGGCGGCGAGCCGAGCGGCACGTAGAAGCCGGTAATCAGGCCGACTCTGACGGCAGGCGCTGTCGCGAGCGCGCGGGCGGCGGACCACAGACCGCCGCGCGCGGCATCGAATAGCGCCGTCATGTTACGCCCGACATCGACCTGGACGAGACGCTCGATTCGGTCCACCAGCGAATGCGGGTCCGGCAGGCTGACGGCAGCTGTCATTGCCGGGGCCACATCGAAAGCGGCTTTCAGAGGCTTGCCAGCCGGGAGTTGACGAGATCGGTGATCAGCATCGAGCCGGGCGCGTGCGTGATGCAGAATTCCGGCCGGACATGCGCAATCACGGCTTGCGGCGTAACACCGCAGGCCCAAAACACCGGGAGTTCGCCGCTCTCGACCGGCACGGCATCGCCGTAATCGGGTTTGGTCAAGTCGGCGATGCCGATTTCGGCCGGCAAGCCGATATGCACCGGTGCGCCGTGCACCGAAGGAAACCGCGAGGTGATCTGGATGGCGCGAATCGCATCGGCCGGTTTGAGCGGGCGCATCGAGACGACAAGCGGGCCGGCAAACGGCTCCGCCGGCTCGCACGGGATGTTCGTGCGGTACATCGGCACATTGGCACCGCGGCTGATATGACGCAGCTCGATGCCGTCTTCGATCAATGCCTGTTCAAACGAAAACGAGCAGCCGAGCGCAAAGCTCACCAGATCCTCGCGCCAGAGATGCCCGATCTCGGGCGGTTCGTCGACGAGTTCGCCGCGCCGCCAGACGCGGTATCGCGGCAGATCGGTGCGGATGTCCAAATCCTCGCCCGCAGCCGGCAGGCGCGGGTTGCCGGGCTGCGACACTGCCAGCACCGGACAGGGTTTCGGGTTGGCCTGCGCAAATCTCAGAAAATCGTGGGCCAGCGCCTGGGGCAGAATCACGAGGTTCGCTTGCACGTTGCCCGGCGCCAATCCCGCCGTGGGGCCCGCGAAATCCCCCGCTCGGATTCGCAGCCGCTCACGCCGGCCGGCCGCGACCCCTCGATCAAGGAAAGCGGTCATCGGATCTTTCCGGGGCGGATACCCCTGGCCTGAGACAGGGGGAGGAGCCCGGCCGCCAGGGCGGGGACATTGGCTTGCGTTCCCCTCGCCAATGTTGCCAGCCAGCGTTTGAGTACGATCCGTATCATCCCCGCCCCAATGCTTGTCTGCAGCCGCACCTTCGAGGGGTTCGAACTGAGCAAGCGTTCGGATGTCGGTCTTGCATTTCTAGACAACGTAGTCTCCAAGCCTCCCCCTCGACCTACGGGGGAGCGCGGTTTT
>JAFMSA010000755.1 GCA_017353855.1 Alphaproteobacteria bacterium | reverse complement strand
GAGACGATCGGCGAGATGTCCTGCAACCCGGCGATCGGCGGGCTCGGCAAGGGCCATCTCGTGCGCGAGGTCGATGCTCTCGACGGCATCATGGGCCGCGCGACCGACCGGGCGGGGATCCAGTTCCGCATCTTGAACCGCAGCAAGGGAGCGGCGGTGCGCGGGCCGCGCGCGCAGGCGGACCGCAAGCTCTACCGCCGCGCAGTCGGCGCGCTGCTCGCCGAAACCGCGGGTCTCGAGATTTTCGAGGGGTCCGCCGAAGACCTGCTGCTCGACCCTCAGGGACGTGTCTGCGGGCTCGCGCTCGGCGACGGCCGCATGGTCGCGGCGGGCCGCGTGGTGCTGACGACCGGGACGTTTCTCAACGGCGTGATCCATATCGGAGAGGAGAAAATCCCCGCCGGCCGCGTCGGCGAGCGTCCTTGCACGGGCCTGTCGCAAACCCTCGCGCGGTGCGGTTTCGCGCTCGGGCGGCTGAAGACCGGAACGCCGCCCCGGCTTGACCGGCGGACGATCGACTGGGCCGGTCTCGACATGCAGCCGGGGGATGACCCGCCGCCGCCGTTCTCGTTCATCACCGAGCGGATCGAAACCCCGCAGGTCGTCTGCCATATCACGACAACGACCCCGGCGACGCATGCCGTCATACGCGCCAATCTCGACCGTTCGCCAATGTATTCGGGACAGATTGCGAGTGTGGGCCCGCGCTATTGCCCGTCGATCGAGGACAAGGTCGTGCGCTTCGCGGAGCGCGGGCGGCACCAGATCTTTCTCGAGCCCGAGGGTCTCGACGACGAGACGATCTATCCGAACGGGATTTCGACCTCGCTGCCGCGCGAGGTGCAGCGCGCAGTCCTGCAGACGATCCCCGGCCTGGAACGGGCCGTCATGCGGCGCCCGGGGTATGCGATCGAATACGATTTCGTTGATCCCCGCGAGCTCTATCCGAGCCTGGAGACCCGGCGGATTGCCGGTCTTTTCCTCGCCGGCCAGATCAACGGCACGACAGGCTATGAAGAAGCGGCCGCGCAAGGCCTCGTCGCGGGGGTCAATGCGGCGCTGTCTGCAGGGGGAGGGCAGGTGCTCGTGCTTGATCGCGCCGACGCCTATATCGGCGTGCTGGTCGACGATCTCGTCACGCGCGGCACCAGCGAGCCCTATCGCATGTTTACCTCGCGGGCGGAATACCGGCTTACGCTGAGGGCCGACAATGCCGACCAGCGCCTGACCCCGATCGGCCTGCACCTGGGATGCGTCGGTCCGGAGCGCGAGCGGCGCTTCGGCGCAAAAACCGCCGCGCTGAGCCGGGCCCGCCGGCGGCTCGGCGAGCTGCGGATGACGCCACCGGCACTTCAGCGTCACGGGGTCGCCGTCAATGAAGACGGAATCCCGCGCAGTGCAGCGGAGCTTTTAGCCTATCCGGGGATCGATCTGGCCCGCCTGGCGGCAATCTGGCCGGAGCTCGCGGCGGTCGCGCCCGAGATCGCCGAGCAGCTCGAGATCGATGCGCGCTATGCCGGTTACCTCGAACGCCAGCAGCGGGATATCGCCGCGTTCCGGCGCGACGAGGCGCTGCTGCTGCCGCCGAATCTCGACTACGCGGCGGTCGGCAGCCTGTCCCGTGAGATCTGCGACAAGCTGATGGCCGCGCGTCCGGCCACGCTCGGCGCCGCGGCGAGGATTTCCGGCGTCACGCCGGCCGCGCTCGTCGCGTTGCTCAAACATGTGAAGCGGCGTGCCGCCTGAACCTCCGCTCGGGCCGGAGGACTTCGCGCGGAGCTGGCCTGTTTCACGTGAAACACTCTCGCGGCTCGAGGCATACGCGGCATTGCTGACCCGATGGTCGGCGCGCATCAATCTCGTGAGCCGCCATACGCTGCCGGATCTGTGGCGGCGGCACATGCTCGATTCGGCGCAGCTTCGGCGGCTGGTGCCCGCCGCGGCGCGCAGCTTGATAGACCTCGGCAGCGGAGCGGGGTTTCCCGGCCTCGTTCTGGCGGTTCTCGGGGTTCCGGGCGTCGAGCTGGTCGAAGCGGATTCGCGGAAATCGGCTTTTTTGCGCGAGGCGGCGCGCGTGACCGGGGCCGACGTCACGATCCGCCCCTGCCGTATCCAGGCGGTGCCGCCCCACCCGGTCGATGTCGTCACCGCGCGCGGCTGCGCGCCGCTCGACCGCCTCCTCGAGCTGGCGCAGCCGTTCCTCGCCGCCCACACGCTGTGCCTGTTTGCGAAGGGCGAACGGTTCGCGGAGGAATTGACCCGCGCGCGCAAAGGCTGGACAATGCACCTGTCGGTCGAGCGCAGCCTGTCCGACCGGCGGGGGGTAATTCTTTGTTTGCAGCAGGTCGTCCGTGAGCTTCGCCACGCTTGAGGCCCAGCCACGCGCCGTTGCGGTTGCGCGCCGCACCCGCATCATTGCGCTCGCCAATCAAAAGGGGGGCGTCGGCAAGACAACGACCGCAATCAACCTCGCGACGGCGCTGGCCGCAGCCGGTCACCGCGTGCTGCTGATCGATCTCGACCCGCAGGGCAATGCGAGCACGGGGCTCGGTGTCGATCGCCCGGCGCGTTCGA
>JAFMSA010000754.1 GCA_017353855.1 Alphaproteobacteria bacterium | reverse complement strand
CGAGTTCAGGAAGCGGATACGCCGCTGAGCGGCAAGCCGCCGCGGGCCAAACCGATGGCATGAGGGTCGAAACACCTTGCCTGCCCGGATCGATCTCATGAAATCGCGCGGTACGAGAGACCACCGCCCTTATTGCGTTCCGGCAGATGGCCGCACCCTCTCGCGGTGGTTCTTTGACGGCCGCCAATTCAGCGAAGAGCGCGGCGCAGCATGGATCAGGCGATGCCCGTATCGCTTACGGGGATGGGCGTCGATCGAACCGCGTTCATCCAGCGCGGTATTCGTGCTGTGTTTGCCCGGAGCTCTTGGGACCCGATTTCGGGGAAAATCCTGCTGCGGCGCCGGAGCACGGGATTCCCGTCGGCCTACGATCCGCTCGAGGCTCGCCGAACGGCCCGCAGGCCGAGACCGAAATAAAGCCAGCTTGCGCCTTGCACAATAAGTTCTATGGCAATCAGCGTGCCAAGGACCCAAAGCCCGGACCACGGCAGGCTGGCGTAAAGCAGGTATCCCACGACGATGCTGACGATTCCGCTCAGCAGAACCAGAACCCAGGCCCGCATGGTGCGGTGCTGCAGCGCGAGCACGATGCGCACGACACCGCTCACGATCAAGGCTGCCGCGGCCAGAAGAGTCAGCACCAGCGCACCCTGCACCGGCTCGTTCATGATCAGAAGGCCACCCACGAGATAGAGCACCCCGCAAAACAGGCCCAGCACGAAGCCGCGCCACTGCTTCGTCATAGAAGCATGGATGATCTGGAATGCACCCCCGACGAGCAGGCTCGCGCCGATGACGATTGTGCCGGCGATCGTGACGATGCCGACATTGAGCCATGCCACTATGCCGAGGGCGATCAACGCGATGCCGAGCACGACGAACCAACCCCATTTCATCGAGAGGGCCGCCGGAGCCGTGCCTTGGGTGTTCGTGCTCGCTGACATTGGAATAGTCCGTTTCATCAGCTGGTTGCGGGGAACGGTGACCCAGCGAGCGACGCGCTCACGATACGCATTGCTGGTGGCGTCTAAATCAGCTACGGCGAGCGCACTCACCTCCCGGCGGAGCTCGGCGATGCGTGGCAAGCAATGCATTGGCGGCGGAACCAAAGATCGGGCCTCGGCTCGGATCGTGGCCTCCCGGGACAGTTAGTATCTCCCGATCAGCCGCCTGCACCAGCTCTTAGCGAACCCCGATCTTCCGGCCGGTACGGCGCGTCCCTGAATGTGACTGAGCGCTATGCCCCGGGCGCCATGGGGCCTGGACCTGTGTGTAGCTTCCTGCGACCAACGCCGGAGGCCAGCGCGCGTCGCTTGCGATGCGGCTGCGCTTCTACTCCGCCGTGGCGCTCGAGTGATCGGCCGTCCTGCTTCCGCGTCGGCGGCGAGCACCGTTGCGAGGTCGACGGGCGTCAGACGACCAGGTTGCGCAATTGCGCTTCGCCGCGCCGCAGACGTCCCAGATTGTCGCGCAGGATCTCGATCACATTCTCTTCGTAACGGCGGGTCTCGCCTGCGGTATGCGGCGTCAGCAGCACCTGCCGCATTCCCCACAGCGGCGAGTTTGCCGCCAGGGGTTCTTCCGCCGTCACGTCGATGCCGGCGCCGGCGATCCGGTGCGCGGCAAGTGCTTCGACAAGTGCCGGCTCGTCGACGACGCGTCCACGAGCCACATTCACGAGATGGGCGCAGGGCTTCATCCGGGCGAGCGCCTCGGCGTTGATGAGTTTTTCGGTTTCCTTGGTAAGCGGACAAGTGAGGGCGACAAAATCGGCATCGGGCAAGAGCGAGATGAGCTCGCGAATGCTATGCACCGCATCTGCCGCTCCGTGACCGGCAGTCGGATCGCGGCGCAGTCCGATAACGCGCATGTCAAAGGCCTTGGCGAGTTGCGCGAGACGTCCGCCGATCTGGCCCAAGCCGACGATCAGGAGCGTTTTGCCGCCGAGCTCGTCCTCCCGCTGAGACGAGTCGCCGATCATTCCGCGCCAGAGCCGGGCGGTTTGGTTATCACGCGCCTCGGGAAGCCGGCGACCCAATGCGAGGAGGAACGCCATTGCGTGTTCGGCCACCGCGCGGTAATTGGCGCCGCGCGCGCTCGCGAGACGGATGCCTCGCGCCGCCAGCTCTTCGCGCGGGAACTGGTCGGTGCCCGCGCCGATTGCCTGTACGAAGCGGAGCTTCTTTGCACGGTCGAGAAGACCGTCATGCCATAGCCCGGAGATCACCAGTACATCGGCCTCGGCCACCCGCGCAGCTAGGGTCTCCGGATCACGGACCGCGAAGCTGTTGATGCCGGTGCCAAGGCTCGAAAACTGCTCGTGCAGCCGATAGGCGGCATGGGCGAAGCAGATCGCCAGCTTATCCGTCGGGGGAAGCATCGCCGCACTCCGCTCGATGACCAAAAACGCACATGATTGGCCGCCCGCGCCACCCTCCTTCCGGAACGGCAACCGACCCGGTTATGTTCTGACGCCGGCGGCCTCATGATATCATTTCCGGCGTCATGTCGCAGCTCCCCGACTTGGCGCGCGGTCTCCGCCGCATTATCCACATCGACATGGACGCCTTCTATGCGT
>JAFMSA010000753.1 GCA_017353855.1 Alphaproteobacteria bacterium | reverse complement strand
AAGCCTCCGGGACAGCTGCGAAACCGGTCCTGCTCGAACGCTGCTCGGCAACGTGGGCGAGGGGAGGGCCAGCGAGAGCTTCGCCTCGCAGGGCCCTTTGGGAGCACTTATCTCATGTGCGTTTGTCAGGCAGGAGAATGTCCGGCAGGGCATCCCTCGAGTTTCTCGGCAATTGGCTCAACAGAGAAAGGAGCGCGCCTCCTCCCCGCCCTAAAGGCGAGGTGTCGGGCGCAGAGGAAATTTTCGATGACCTACCTCACCCCGATTTACGATCCGATTGGCGAGGTTGAGCCGGGCACTCCGGTCTCGGCAGCTGCCGGAGAAGCCGAGGATCTTGCGGTTTTCGACGCTTATTCCCGCGCCGTTATCGGCGCTGTCGAGCGGGTCGGGCCGGCCGTGCTGCATCTCCAAGTCGCGGGAGCGAGCGACCGGGCCAGCGGCAGCGGCTCCGGTGTTGTCTTCACGCCGGACGCCTATGTGCTGACCAACAGCCATGTCGTCAGCGGTGCGCGCAAGATCCAGGCGACCTTTCCCGACGGGCGAAGCGCCGCCGCGAGCCTCGTCGGCGACGATCCCGACACCGATCTCGCCGTGTTGCGGCTTGACGGCGACGCATCCGCATTCGCGCGGCTCGGCGATTCTCGCCGGCTGCGGGTGGGTCAGCTGGTCGTCGCGATCGGCAACCCGTTCGGTTTTCAGTGCACGGTCACGGCTGGCGTCGTCAGCGCGCTCGGCCGCTCGTTGCGAACCCGCTCCGGGCGGCTGATCGAGAGTGTGATCCAGACCGACGCGGCACTGAACCCGGGAAATTCCGGCGGCCCGCTCGTCACCAGCACGGGCGAGGTCGTCGGCATCAACACGGCGATTATTGGCATCGCGCAGGGCATCTGCTTTTCGATCTCGGCGAGCACGGTCGAGTTTGTCGCTGCGCGGCTTATCCGCGAGGGTAGGGTGCGTCGCTGCTATATCGGGGTCGCGGGACAGAATGTGCCGTTGCCTCGCCGCGTGGTACGTTTTCACGAGCTGACACGGGAAACCGGTGTGCGCATCCAGTGGACGGCCGCTGACGGAGCAGCGCGTGCCGCCGGTTTGACAAGCGGCGATGTCATCGTCGCGGTCGATCGAATACCGGTGGGCGACGTTGACGAACTGCATCGGCTTATGACGGAGGAGCGGGTCGGGAAACCCGTGCCGATCACCGTGCTGCGCCTGTCGCAAAAGCTCGACGTCATCGTCACGCCGCGCGAATCGGCGCCGCGCTCGGCGTCGTGAGCGGCCGCCGGTTTCCCGTTCTTTTGTATCGCCCCCTGAGAGTCAGGGGCGCGCGGTAGCGTCGAAGACGCTATCGCGCTAAGTTCTCGCTTATGCAGCAGCTGATCCGGATCCGCGGCGCGCGGGAGCACAACCTCAAGAACATCGACGTCGCGCTGCCGCGCGACAGTCTGGTGGTGATCACCGGGCTGTCGGGCTCCGGCAAATCATCTCTTGCCTTCGACACGATCTATGCCGAAGGCCAGCGGCGCTATGTCGAGAGCCTGTCGGCCTACGCCCGTCAGTTTCTCGAATTGATGCAGAAGCCCGAGGTCGAATCGATCGAGGGCCTGTCGCCGGCGATCTCGATCGAGCAAAAGACAACCTCGCGCAACCCGCGCTCGACGGTCGGCACGGTCACCGAGATCTACGACTACATGCGGCTGCTATGGGCGCGAGTCGGAATTCCGTATTCACCGGCCACCGGCTTGCCGATTGTCAGTCAGACCGTTTCTCAGATGGTCGACCGCGTGCTGGCCATGCCGCAGCGCACCCGGCTTTACCTGCTCGCGCCGATGGTGCGCGGGCGCAAGGGGGAATACCGCAAGGAACTGGCCGAGCTGCAGAGGCGCGGGTTTCAGCGGGTCAAGATCGACGGCAAGATGTACGAGCTGGACGAGGTGCGGCCGCTCAACAAGAATTCGAAGCACGACATCGAGATCGTCGTCGACCGCATCATCGTCGACGGCGAACTCGGCAACCGGCTCGCAGATTCGTTCGAGACCGCGCTCGAACTGGCGGACGGCATCGCGATCACGCAGAACGCCGATACCGGCGAGCAAACGATTTTCTCGGCGAAATTCGCCTGTCCGGTGTCGGGGTTCACCATTCCCGAGATCGAGCCGCGGCTGTTCTCGTTTAACAACCCGTTTGGCGCGTGCCCAGCGTGCGACGGGCTCGGCACGAAGCTCTATTTCGATGCCGATCTCGTTGTTCACGAGCCGCGCCGCAGCCTTGCGGAGGGCGCGGTCAGCCCATGGTCGCATTCGAGTTCGCAATACTATACGCAGACCCTGGAGAGCATCGCGCGGCACTTCCGCAAGAGCATGCACACCCCCTGGGCGGATCTGCCTGAGAAGATGCGGAGCACGATCCTCTATGGGTCGGGGGGCGAGCCGGTCCGCATGACCTATGACGACGGGCTGCGGAAATATACGACCGAGCGGCCCTTCGAGGGCGTCCTGCCGAATATGGAACGGCGCTTCCGCGAAACCGACAGTGCCTGGGTGAAGGAGGAGCTGGGCCGCTATCAGAGCGCCAGAACCTG
>JAFMSA010000168.1 GCA_017353855.1 Alphaproteobacteria bacterium | reverse complement strand
GCCGACGTGCACGACCCCGATGCCGCGCTTGCCAGCGGAGACGATCCCTGGCCTTCGACCGTGGGTTGCACCACTTCTCTGACGGCGGCCGAACTGCTGCCGAGGTGAGCGCCGGCGACAACCGATGCGAATGCGGCAAGCACGCAGCGCAGCCAGTAAGCCTCAGCTTCGAACACCACGCGTGGTCCCGCGCCGCGGTCGGAAGCCCCACGAATCTCAATCGCTTATCGCCTCGAAAGAACCCACTCAATTAAATCAACTGCGCGTGAGGTGAGACACTGCCCGAGGCAGTGCAGTGACCACTGCACTCTCTACCCCGCCGAACCTGGATCGTCTGCCATCCTTTGCGCGGCGGGTGCCCTTGCTGGACGGAGCTGCCCGGCGCATCGCACGACCGGCACGAAGCCGGATCACCACATGGCCCTTGCCCTCGGATGGTCGGCGGCGCAGCGGTTACGCTCCGAAGGGTGACGACTTGCGACAGAGCGGCTCATACCCGGCCGATACGGTTGTAAGGGCGTGGCAGCATGCTCCGTCTGGCCGGCGCTTTGCCGACCGGCTTATTGACGATGCGTCAGTCACCGGCGTTCACACAGTCGGGCGCATGCACGACAGCGAAGATTTGGAAGCGTTGCTGCTTGAAGACCGGCTTGAGACATTTGCCCGGGCGAAGACTTACGGGCCTGTTGTCGGTGAACGCAATGTAATCGTAGTCTTGCAGCGCCGCCGGCAGCGGCGCCGCCCCCGCGGGCTCGTCCAACACAAAGGCGGACCACAGGCGTTCGGGCTGCGCCGCCGCGGCAAGCCGGACATAGGGCGCTCTTACTGTTATCGGCTGCTGTGAAGGTATCGCAAAGAGCGTTGGGACGAAGGCTTCGCGCCGCGCGACAGCCAGGTTCGCGAAGTGCACCTCGGGTATGGGTACAAAGTTGACCGCACTGGCGGGATAGGCCACGGCGAGCTTTGCGCCTCTTGGCAGTGCGTCGATGCCGGCTATGCCGGCCGAGTAGGTCCGGTCGGCCGCGCGCCAGACCTGTTCTATCAGTGCCAGACGCACGAACAGCGCGAAGAGCGCCACCCCGGCCGCCGCGACAGCGGTGCGCCGATTGGCGAAATGGGGAGCGCTCGCGGCAATCAGCAACAGAAATAGCCCGAGCGGGATCCGGTGATCGGCTCCCGAGCCGCCATACATCTGGCTGGGCAGCAGTAAGTAAGCCACGAAAACGACCGCTGCCGCCGATCCCAGGCGCAGGGTCACGCCAAGCCGTCCTGACAGTGCCAGCCAGCCGAGGAACCCCAGCAGCAATAAAAAACAGCCGACATCAAAAGCACGGTCGTAGTTGTCGAATACACTGAACAACAGATCGGGTTTGCGCAGGAGCCCGCCATAGTTGACCGGGCCAACGGCCGTCTTCTGCCAAGAGCCCAGGAACAGCGCCGCAGGAACCAGGAATTGCGGTACTGCCGTGGCTATCCGCAGGCCAATTCCCCGCCAATCGCCAGCCCGCATTTCAGCCCCGGCCTGCGCCATCTCGACGCCGAATATGGCAAGCGCATAAAATCCGAACGCAGCGATGTGGCTGATGTAGCAGCTCAGAGCTGCAAGCGAGGAGGCCAGCACCCGGATCGGGCGGCTCTGCGGCTCGAGCGACAGCCAAAGCGCGATGCCGCAAAGCGCCACGCCGATCCCGAACAGATAATTGACAAAACCCCAAAGAAAAACGCGGTTGTAGAGGAACAAGAACGCCATCAGCGGCCAAATCCGCCACCCGCCGGTAGCGAGGCGATTGAGCCAGACGACGGCTGCGGCGGTCATGCCGAAGCTCACGACCAGGAAGAGCTTGGACGCGAATGCGACCGACACCAGCCGCGCCAGCGGCGGCACGATCAGGTCCTGTGCGAGATTGGGCAGTGGCCGCCACTGCACGGCATAAAATGCATTGCCGCCCTCGCTCAGCAGGTGCATGCGTGCCAGGTGGTTGGGGTAGTCGAAAAGCGGCGGCAATACCGTGGAAAAGAGCGGCACGGCCGCGAGGATCATCAACAGCGCAAAGGCGCCCCAGACGCGAACGGCGCCGACGACGTGCTCACTCATTCAGCGCAGTGCAATCCGATAAGCCTGGAGCCCGTCCGGTCCTGTCTATGGCGGGAATATCGGATTGCAGTGTCCCGCCCGTCAAAACCGTTCGACCCAGGGTCGGAGCTCGACTTCCCACGCCCAGGCCGAGCGCGGCTGGTGCAGGACATGCAGATAGGAGGCGGCAATCGCGTCGGGGTCGAGCATGCTGTCGGGCCGGTCCGCGGGCTCGACACGCCCGGGGTTGCGGATCGCGCCGTCGATCACGAAGTGCGCGACATGGATCCCCTGCGGGGCGAGCTCGCGCGCCATGCTTTGAGCAAGACCGCGCAATGCGAACTTTCCCATCGCGAACGGCGCCGATAAAGGATAGCCCTTGACGCTTGCCGAAGCGCCGGTGAACAGGACCGCTCCGTGCCGTTTCGGGAGCATCCGCGCAACCGCCTCACGGGCGACGAGAAAGCCGCCATAGGCGCTGACCATGATCGCCCGCTCGACTTCGACCGGCACCAGCTCAACCAGCGGCCCGCGAGCGCGCGCACTGGCGTTGTACACGACGACATCGGGCGCTCCGGTTGCGGCTTCGACCGCCGCAAACATATTCGCCACCTGGCCGGGATCGGTCGCCTCGCAGGCAAAGGCCCTGGCGCCGGTTTCCGCGCAGAGCGGCGCCAGCTTCTCCGCATTGCGCGCGGCGAGCGCTACGCGCAGGCCTTCGCCGGCCAACAGGCGCGCGAGCGAGGCGCTCAACCCCGTTCCGGCACCAACGATCAACGCGGTCTCATAGCTCGGCTTCGGCATGTTCGATTTCCTCGCTCGCTCGTCCAGGAACCATCGTCTTCATTCGCCCGCGCACGCTTTAACTGAGCGCTGAGGGGCGTGCTCGATCGTCATCTCGGTCTTCTTGCCGCGCTCTCGCGGACCGGCAAAGGAGGTGACGACGCCGTGCAGGGTCCGCAGTTCCTGCTGCGTGCATTGTGCGCGCTGGAACAGGCTGCGCAGATTGCGGACCATGCTGGGCCGGCTTTCGCGATTGCGCAGAAAACCGTTGCGTACAAGCTCTTCCTCGAGGTGCTCGAAGAAGTTCAGCAGCTCCTCCTTGTTCGCCGGCCGGCCTCCTCCCCGGCGCATTGTTTCCGGGCGCGCCGCCGCACCTGAGGTGAACCATTCATAGCCGATGATCAGTACGGCCTGGGCGAGGTTGAGCGACGAGAAACCCGGGTTGAGCGGCACCGTCAGCACGGTGTCGGCGAGCGCCACATCGTCGTTGAGGAGGCCCGTCCGCTCAGGTCCGAACAACACGCCACAAGCTTCCCTTGCCGCGAGCCACGCCCGCATCTCCTGCGCTGCATGGCGAGGGGTTAGCTCGCGGCGGACCATGCCGCGGTCGCGCGCCGTCGTTGCATAGACGTGTACGAGGTCAGCAATTGCAGCAGGCACGTCGGCATAAAGCCGCGCCTTGGCGAGCACCAAATCGGCCCCGCTCGCCGCAGCGAGCGCCTTGTCGGAAGGCCAACCGTCGCGCGGCCGTACCAGGCGCAGATCGTCGAGGCCGCAATTCATCATCGCCCGTGCCGCGGTGCCGATGTTCTCCCCGAGTTGCGGTTCCACGAGGATGATCGCAGGACCTGCGGTCAGCGCCTGGCGGCGATGATCGGTTCCGGCCATTCTCAGTCCTTGCGCCACCAGGTGGTCGTGCCGTCCGGCCGATCTTCGAGCAGGATGCCTTCCGCGGACAGCTCGGCCCGGATGCGGTCAGCCTCGACGAAGCGGCGCTGACGCCGCGCCGCCGCGCGTATCGTGATGCGCTGCTCGATGCGCTTGGCATCCGCCTTCGTGCTGCCGCGCAGCCAATCGAGCGGCGACTGACCGAGCAGTCCCATCAGCTGACCGCCGTCTTCCAGGGCCCGCTGCAGGGCCGAGCGCTCCGCATCGGAACTCGTCCGGTAGATCGCCCCGGCGAGATCGTGGAGATGCGTCAACGCGAGCGGCGTGTTCAAATCATCCTCGAGCGCCTGCCTCACCGGCCGAAGCGCTTCGGCAGCC
This sequence comes from Alphaproteobacteria bacterium, assembly GCA_017353855.1. GTDB lineage: Bacteria > Pseudomonadota > Alphaproteobacteria > ATCC43930 > CGMCC-115725 > AP-15. The sequence goes on along the minus strand of JAFMSA010000168.1, from coordinate 3,718 downwards.
TCCCCAAAGCGTTCGAAAACCGCGTCTCGCGGCAAGGTCAGCGCACGATAAAACCGATCGAGCGTCTGCCGCGCCTGATGCAACCTCTGGTTCGTCCAATCGAGCGGGTCACGGTAATGAGAGCCGAGGAGTGCCAGACGGATCGCCTCCCCCGGAGCTTCGTCGAGCAATTCACGAACCGTGCGGATGTTACCCAACGATTTCGACATCTTGGCGCCGGCATCCGTGAGCATCGCGTTATGCACCCAGTACCGGACGAAGGGACGGCCGGCGTGCGCGCACACACTTTGCGCGATCTCATTGTCGTGATGCGGGAAGACGAGATCGAGACCGCCGCCATGGATGTCGAATGTCTCGCCCAGATGGGTCTCGCTCATCACCGAGCATTCGATGTGCCACCCGGGCCGCCCGCGTCCCCAAGGACTGTCCCAGCCCGGAAGCTCCGGATCCGATGGCTTCCACAACACGAAATCCGCGGGGTCGTGCTTGTAGGGTGCCACCTCGACGCGGGCGCCGGCGATCATCTCGTCGCGATTGCGTCGCGACAATTTCCCGTAATCGGGATCGGAAGCAACCGCGAACAGCACGTGCCCCTCGGCTGCGTACGCGTGTCCGCTCGCGATCAGCCGCTCGATCATTGCGATGATCTGCGGAATATATTCGGTCGCCCGCGGCTCGATATCGGGCAGCAACGCGCCGAGGGCCGCCATGTCCTCGTGAAAAGCGGCCGTCGTCCGCGCCGTCAACGCTGCGATCGGTTCGCTATTCTTGCGAGCGGCAGCATTTATCTTGTCGTCAATGTCGGTGATGTTGCGAACATAGAGCACATGTTCGCGCCCGTAGATTTCGCGAAGCAACCGGTAGAGCACATCAAAGACAACAATCGCCCGGCCATTACCGATATGGGCGCGGTCATAGACCGTCGGACCGCAGACATAGAGCCGCACGGAGTTCGGATCGAGCGGTTCAAACGCCTCTTTGCGGCGCGTCAGCGTGTTGTAGAGGGTCAGCGGCATGGCAAAGGGCTATCAGTTTGCACTGCGGCGGCCGAGCTTGAGCAGGCTGCAGACGCCTAATGTGGCAATGGCCGGCCGTCCATTCCAGCAGAGGGCAGGCCGAGATGCCGCAGAACGGTCGGCGCAATGTCGGTCAGCGAGGACCGGCGGGAACGGACACCCGGAGTAAATCCGCCGCCTGACACGAGCAGGAACGGGCTCTGCTCGTTCCTGCCAAGCCCGCCATGCTGGCCGAAACCGGTCACGTCCTTCGGTTCGAGCCAGTCACGCACGATGTGGCTGTGCCCCGGCACGCCGTGCTGGTTGGCGCGCTGCTCGGATTTGAGGGTCAGCGCGATCCGCATCGCCGAGCCAGTCGGCAGACCGACCTCGGCAAGCTCGGGACCGACGAACATGCGCCCAACCCAGTTCTGGGCACGCAGGAACTGCGCCACCTTCCCGACGAGCGGCCCTTCGGGATCTGAAAAGTAAAGCAACGCAGCCGAGCCGTTGGGTGCAACAACAACATCCGAGGAGTTCGGCGCACGCTTCAGTCCGGCCTCGATCAACAGAAAGGCGAGATCGATCGTCTCGGCGACGGTCTCCATGCCGTGATCGGAGCCGACGATGAACAGGATGCGCCGGCCCGCGGGGTCGAGCCGGGAAACGGTCAGCGCAACCCGCCGCACGTTGGCATCCGCGCTCGCGATCGCTTGACGGTGCGCCGGCCCGCCCAGCGGCGTATGATGGCCCGTATAGTCGGGCTCCGACAACCACAGCAACGCAACCGACGGCGCGCGCCGGCAAAGCACGTCCTCGCAGAAGCGCTCGGTGGCGGCATCGTCGCCGGCCGCACCCTTGGAGAGCGCGAGCCCCTCCCCCTCGGGGAGCGGGCGGCGGGCGGGCCCGAAGCTGCCCGCCGGGTTGTAGACCCAGCCGTACCCGTCGGGATCAAGAAAGTAAGCGGCGCCCGGCGACACGTTCGATATCGCAATCGCAGTCCCACCGGCATGACCCACCCGCTCGGCAAGCGTCGGCACGTGCAAGGTTCGCCCGGTCGCGCGGTGCAGCCGGTCGCGGAAATCAGGCTTTCCTACGGAGAGACAGACGAGCCCGTCACCTTCGTCCAGCGCCATCGTGTTGCCGAGCAGACCGTGACGCGCCGGAAGGCACCCCGTCGCGATAGACGCCGCACTCGTGCGGGTCGTCGACGGGAATACGCCGGCATGGTTGGCGAACCGCGCCGAGCGCTGCGCCAGTTCGCTCAAAAACGGCGCGTCGGTGGCGGTGATCAGATCCGCCCTCAGGCTGTCACAGATGACGATGACGACCTGGTTCATTGCGGGACTCCTGCATCAAGGCCGGGCTCGCGGGCAACAATCCGCTTGCGCAACTCGCGCGGCATCGGTGCCTTTTCGCCGGTGGCGTTAACCACGAGGATGAGGACCGCCCGCCCCAGCGCACACAAGCCGTCACGCCAGACGGCGTATTCCATCTCGAAGCTCGTTCGCCCGAGCCGTATCGTGCGTGCGCTGACGAGAATGTCCTCGGCATAGGCGAGCGGCCGATGATAGCGGATGCCTGTCTCGGCGATGACCGGCCCCGGCGATGTCGGCGAAAGCCCCGGCAATCCGGCCGCCTCGAGATAGCGATTGCGCGCCTCTTCGAACCACTCGAAATAGGCGCGATGATTGGCGTGCCCGAACGGGTCGCATTCGCTCCAGCGCACGCGGTGCCGGATCACGAACGACCACCCGGGCTGGACGCCAAAACGCGCCCATTCGGCTGGCGTTGCCGGTTCAGGGCCCGATATGGCCGCGGCATGGTTGCCGCCAAAGATACCCTCTTGCATGCGCTACAAAGTAAATTGGCCGGTGCGTTCGCGATACTGCTTTTCACGGGTCCGCTCGCCGAAACCCGACCCGACTGTAATTCATTAATTTATGCAGCTGTTCATTTTTCGGGGAAATTCGATCCGCTGCGCACCTCGCTCATCATGAGAGGAAGCAGCCGAGCCGGTCGGCGCGGCGGGAATCTCCGCCGGCCTGAGGCATCCGACCGCGAGCGGCGCCGCCCGCGGGAGGCGGTTGCATCCCCAGCCAGCGGTGCGGGTCCGGAGGAGGCAATGCCGCAGCCGGCCGGGGCGCCGCCGGTGCGGTGACCACGAGGATGGCCGTCCCTCCGATCACTCCTTCGGATGAGAAAGGGCGCTTGCCCCGATGGCCGCGGCTCACCTGATCTACGGCTTCCTCGGGGTCGGCTAGACCAGGCTCATGCGGCAGCTTGAGCAGCGCAGCGACGAATGGATGTCGCGCCTCTACGGCGATCCGCCGGTCGAGCACTTCGCGCACTTCTACCGGAGGGGTTTTCGAGCAGCGGGAACAGGTGGCCCAGATGCCTCGAGACGGGCGTGAATGTCGTGCTCGATTTCGGGTGCTGGACACGCCGGGAGCGCGACGCCTTGCGAGCAAAGATCGCCGCGATCGGCGCCGAAGCTCGCCTCTACCACGTCACCTGCTCCGAGGAGGAAGCGTGGCACGCACCGAAAAGCGAAATACTGATGTGCGGGGAAACCTCTTCATCAGCAGGGATACCCTTGAGATGCTGAAGCACCGCTTCGAACGTCTGGGTAGCGACGAGCAGTGCATCGAGATCATCGCAGCGACGCCGTGGTCGTTTCCGCATCGGCCGCAGTCCGAACGCGCAGATCGCAGACAGGTGTC
>JAFMSA010000752.1 GCA_017353855.1 Alphaproteobacteria bacterium | reverse complement strand
TCTGCGATGTCGAGGCGCTCGCGAATGTCGCGCACAAGCACGGCGTGCCGCTGATTGTAGACAACACGGTGGCGAGCCCCATTTTGCTGCGCCCGATCGAATATGGGGCCGATATCGTCGTACACTCGCTGACAAAATTCATGGGCGGTCACGGGACGACACTCGGCGGCATTATCGTCGACAGCGGCAATTTTCCGTGGCGCGACCACGCCCGGTGTTATCCGATGTTCAATGAACCCGACCGGTCCTACCACGGTCTCATTTATACAGAGCATTTTGGCCGAGCAGCCTATATCGGGCGCTGCCGAAGCGTCTATCAGCGGACGACCGGCTCGGTGCTGTCGCCGTTGAGTGCTTTTCTGTTGCTCCAGGGAATCGAGACTGTCGCGCTGCGGGTCGAGCGTCACGTCGAGAACGCAAGACGGGTCGCCGAATTCCTGCGCGCGGACCCGAGGGTGCAGTGGGTCAACTATGTCGGCTTCCCGGACAGCCCGTATCATGCGCTAGCGCAGAAATATTTCGGCGGGCGGCCGTGCTCGCTGATGGCTTTCGGCATTCGCGGCGGGTTCGAGGCCGGCACGAAATTCTACAACGCGCTCGGATTGTTCAAACGGCTGGTCAATCTCGGCGACGCCAAATCCTTGGCGTGCCACCCCGCCTCCACCACGCATCGCCAGATGTCGCCGGAGGAGCAGCGCAAGGCCGGGGTCTCCCCCGAAATGATACGGCTGAGCATTGGGATCGAGCATTACGAGGACATCATAGATGATCTCGATCAAGCTCTTGAGCATGCGGTAGGGACAAGGCCCGGGCATTGCGAACGAGATAACGCCCGCCGGTTTTCCGGGAGCACGTGATGCCGGTCGTCCTGTCCGCCTCCCGGTCAGCAGGGCCGCAGCCCGGCCGCAGCGAAGACACCGGCATCGTCATCGGGCTCGTTAACAACATGCCGGATGCTGCCTTGCGGACCACTGAGCGCCAGTTCTGTGAACTTCTGTCCGCAGCCTCAGACGACGTTGCGATTTGCCTGCGCCTGTTTTCCATACCTCAGGTACCGCGCGGGGAGGAGGGCCGCGCGCGTGTCCAGGAGCGCTACGAAGACATCGGCGAGCTGTGGACAAGCCGCCTCGACGGCTTGATCGTCACTGGCGCCGAGCCGCGTGCGCCGGAGCTGGCGGATGAACCCTACTGGCCGGTCCTGGCGCAACTCGTCGATTGGGCCGAGGATCATTGCGTGTCAGCGATCTGGTCGTGTCTTGCGGCGCACGCTGCAGCCCTGCATCTCGACGGCATCCCCCGACGCCCGCTGCGCCAAAAGCTCTCGGGAATCTTCGACTGCAGTAAAGCCGGGGACCATGCAATCATGTTTCGCGGGCCCCGCTGGCGGGTTCCGCATTCGCGCTACAACGAATTGCCGGAGGAGGCGCTCGTTTCGGCGGGGTACCGGCTGCTGTCGAGATCCGAGGAGGCAGGCGCCGACATCTTCGTCAAAGAGGAAAGGAGCCTGTTTGTTTTCTTACAGGGTCATCCGGAATATGATCCTGCCGCATTGCTCCGGGAATACCGCAGAGACAGTTGCAGGTTCCTCGCCGGCGAGCAAAGCCATTACCCGGAAATGCCGCGCCACTATTTCGACGATGATGCGAGGATTGTGCTTGCGGCGTATCGGGAAGCAGCGACAAGCCGCCCGGACCCCGACCTTCCGGCGCGTTTCCCGGCCATCGAGAAGGGATGGCTTTCTTCGGGCTGGCGGTGGCCGGCAACCCAGCTATACACCAACTGGCTCACCTACCTGGTCGAACACAGACCTGCGAACTTCAGCTCGCGGCCGCTTGCGTTTCAGGAAGTACCATGAGGCGCGGCGTACTTTTCAGAGTCTTGATTAATCGGAATAGGGCACCGCTTTGGGATCTGTGCGAGATCGTCTTTCAAACGAAGTGAGAAATTCTGAGGCACACCCGAGAGCCTCGGTTCTGTTTCCCGCGGCGGAAGAACGGCGGCGTCTCGATGAGATGTTGACCGGGGAGTTGGCCCTGGCGAACCAGCGGGTAATCGCCGGTTCCGTAACGCCGACATTCGATTTGGGCTCCTTGAGGAGCGAGCTGGCGAAGTACGATTTCTGTACGCCGCGCCCGCTGGACGCGCTCTTGTCGTGGACGATCTCCCAGTTGGAGCACGGGTTGGTTCACGTGACGCACCCGCGCTATTTCGGACTGTTCAATCCGGCCCCGACATTTCCAGCCCAGTGTGCCGACCGCATCGCGGCACTCTTCAATCCGCAGTTGGCGACGTCCGCGACCTCGCCTGCTGCCGTCGAGATCGAGGCGCACGTGATCCGGTCGGTGGCCCGGCGCGCCGGCTTACCGCCGGAGGCGGCCGGTCATTTCACGACCGGTGGAACGGAGGCCAACTACACCGCGCTGATTTGCGCGCTCACCCGTGCACATCCGGGATTTGCGACGGAGGGAGCACGGATCTTTGCAGGATCACCGGTATTTTATATCTCGAGAGAGAGCCATCTTGCATGGCTCAAGATCGCCCATCAGGCCGGCATAGGCCGCGGAGCCGCGCGTTTGGTCGCCA
>JAFMSA010000751.1 GCA_017353855.1 Alphaproteobacteria bacterium | reverse complement strand
TCACCGAACGGCATCGACCGCTCGGCCGGGAAATCCTTGATCCGCGCATAGACTAGCACCCAGATGAAGAACGCGCCGGCCTGCAACAGGCCCGGCAGGATGCCGGCGAGGAACAGGCGCGGCACCGATTGCTCGGTGACGATGCCGTAAAGGATGAGCGCGAGCGACGGCGGGATCACGACGCCGATCGTGCCGGACGCGCCGAGGACCCCTAACGCAAACGAGCGCGGATAGCCGCGCTCCAACATCGCCGGCAACAAAATCGTGCCCATCGCGAGCGCCGTCGCGACCGACGAGCCGGAGATCGCCGCGAACAATGCGCAGGATACGACCGCGACGAGCCCGAGCGAGCCCTTGACGCCGCCGAGCCAAGCGGCCGACAGATCGACAAGCGCTTGCGCGACACCGCCGCGCCGCATGAACGCGGCCGCCATGACAAAGAGCGGCAATGCCATCAGCGTCGTCGAGTTGAGCTGGTCGATCATGTTCTGGGCCAGCCCGACGATCGGCTGGCCCGAAGTGTAGTAGAGCACCGCCGCGCAGGCCCCGAGCACGAGAAAGATCGGCATGCCGCAGGCCAAAAGGCCGAAGAACAGCAGCAGGAAGCCGGCGGTCCACATGTTGGCGAGTCAGCCTACTCGACGGTCGGGGTCTTGAGCGTGACCGGCGGGACGATGGCGCTCGACACTTCATGCGCCGGCACATGGCCGCCGACCGTCATTGTGCGCGGATCGAAGAAGAAGGCATAACGGACAAGGCGGAGGATGTAGCGGCCGAGCATCAGCGCGCCGCCGGCCGGGAGCGCCAGGTAATAGATCCAGAGCGGAAACTGCAGATCCGACGAGCTGCGCTGGTCGAGCAGGAGCGCCGTATCGACGACCGTCCAGCCGTACCACAACATGCCAAAGGTGAAGGCGATAGCGACGAGGCAGTTGAACATCTCGACCCAGCGCTGCGTTCCGGGCCGCAGTAGCCGCAGCACGAGATCGGGCCTGACCATCGCATCGTTGCGCACGAGTTGGCTCGCGATAATCATCACCGCCCACACCGCGATGTAGACGATGACCTCCTCGGCCCAGGTGATCGCCGCGCCGGGGTCGATATAGCGGCCGAACACCTGCACGGCGGCGATCGCCATCGCGCAGGCGCCGAGAAAGCCGACGACCGTCAGCTCGATGCGGTCCCAGATCGCAGCTACACGAGTGAAGGCCGAGGCTGTTCCGGCAGGCGGTCGGGAACCTGCCTCAGGCGCCGACATCGCTCATGACCAGCTTCACCAGCTCCGCCGACATGTGCGCGTCGGCTGCGGCTTTGTCCTGCTCGGGCAGCATCTTCTTGCGAACCGCGGCGAGCTCGTCCTGCGGCACGTCGACAAAGGCGACCTCGTGGCCTTTCAGCGAATTGCGACCCTCCTCCTGCGATTTCGCCGTGTTCGTGCGGTAGGTCGGCAGATTCTCGGCCCAGAGCTGCAGGATTTTTTCCTGCAACGGCTTCTCGAGCTTGCCCCAGAAATCCTTGTTGACCATCGGGACGTAGAGTCCCATGCCCTGATGGTCCTGGAGGGAATGACGCAAACCGGAATCGAACAATTTGGCGCTGTTAACGCTCTCGTTCGTGCTGATAAGCCCGTCGAAGGTGCCCTGCGACATCGCCAGCGGAACATCCGGCCAGGCGGTGACGTTCGGGATGCCGCCGAAGAAGCGGATGCGCCATGAATTCAGCACGCCGCCGGGGCTGCGCAGTTTCATGTCCTTGAGGTCGGCAAGCGAGTTCAGCGGCTTCTTTGTCGAGTACCAATTGTTGAAGCCGAGGTCGAACCAGCCGCCGAGCACCTGCACTCTGAGCTTCTTTGTGACGGCGTCGTTGACGTATTTGCCGGCTTCGCCATCGGTCGCCTTGTGCACGACATCGATCGGCTGGCCGTAGAGTCCGGGTAGCTGCGAGAAATCGGCGTCTGGCACAAAGCCGGTGATCGTCCACGTGCCGGGGCAGACCATCTCAACCTGGCCCTGCACCAAGGCCTTGACCACCTGGAGATCGGGGAACAGCGAGCCGCTCTCGAACAGCTTCGTTTCGATCTGCCCGTCGGAAGCCTTCTCGATCTTGGACAGGAAATCACGGAACGCGACGTTGCGCGGGTGCGACGGCGCGGTGTCGAGCGACATCCGCAGTTGCATCGGCGCGGCTTGGGCGCGGCGAATGAATGGCGCAGCCAGCGGGCTGGCGAGGGTCGTAACAGCCGCGGCGGTAAAAACGCGGCGGGTCAGGCGGGTCGTCATCGAGATTTCCTGCGGTTGTTCGTTGTGCACCCGACTCGGCGGTGCACTTCCATGTGTCATGTGACAACGCATTTACCGCGGCGCCGTCCCACTAGTCTAGTCTAGTTTCTGTCGCGAAAGCCAAAATAGCACACAAAGTCCGTCACTTGGCGGAGCTTTCGCTGGCTCGCTTTTCTTATTGACTGTATATGTTCGCGAGCTTGAAGATTCCAGTTAAAGTTAAAATTGCCCGCGCCAATAGATGATTATGAGATCGCCAGCCACGCAGCGTGCCGAAATGCGGCGGCGGGCATCGAGGGAGAGCGTGGCGCGCGGC
>JAFMSA010000167.1 GCA_017353855.1 Alphaproteobacteria bacterium | reverse complement strand
CCCGAATATCCGACGGGCGACGGATTCTGCTGCGAAACTCGTGCGTGGAAGCTCGGCAGCGTGATAATGAGCCGAACCATCGGGCCGCGTGTGCGCTTCATCCGCACGAAGAACAACATCAGGCGCGATCCCGTCGATCATTGGGCCATCTCTTATTGCGTGCGCGACGGGTATCTGACGAAAACGGGGGAAACTGAGGTCGAAGTACCCGCCGGAGTGCCTTACCTGTGGTCGATGGGGCAAGAATCGTTGAGTGAACGCCCTACCTACAGGGTCCGGATGCAGATTTTCTTGCCGCGCGATGCATTTCGTGACAGTGCGCCCCTGCTCGATGCCACGTGTGGATCAGCACTGGACACACCGCTCGGTCGTCTCCTCGGCGACTATATGATCGCGTTGTGGCGTCGGTTGCCGGACATGACGGAAGCCGATTTCGCCGGCCTTGGAAAGACGATCGGGGCGATCGCCGTCGCCGCTGTTGCCTCATCAGCGGATCGGACGGCGATCGCCAAACCGTTAATAGATCTCGGTCGCAGCGAGCGCGTGCGACAGGTCGTCCAAGTGCATCTGCGGTCGCCGAGCTTGGAGCCGGGGATCCTCGGACGGATGGTCGGAATGTCCCGCTCTAATCTCTACCGGCTATTCGAGGACACAGGAGGCATCGCCCGATACATCCAGCGCCAGCGACTGCTTGAGGCACGCGCCATTCTCGCCGACCCGGCGTCCACTCAGACCGTCACAGCGATTGCCGAAGACTTCTGTTTTGCGGACGTTTCCAGCTTCCGCAGAGCCTTCAAGAGGGAGTTTGGCTACACGCCACGAGAGGCGCGGTATGCAGCCGTGTCCGGGCTCGACGTAACGCCGAAGTCCCGTGTGCCGTTAGCTGGAGCGCATTTCGGCGATCTGTTGCGCGGGTTCTAGCTCGAAGTCCGGGTGGAATCGGAGTGTGACGCAGGTGGCTTTAGGTCGACCATATCTGCTGCCGCCCCTTTCGTCTGGCGGTGCTTCACTAGGTCGCCGATGGCTCCCGTTTCCACACCCCGCTCATCGAACCGGGCATGCGTCGGCGAAGAGCACCATCACCCCGTACACAGAGTTCCGATCCTTCTGGGACTACGGCGACCTACTGGGAACCGCATTATTAATTAAATGCCATTGGGCGTGGAGTACGTCCATGAAATTACTACACGACAAGAAAGGTGAGGACCAGGATTGCAGGGCGAAGCGGTCAGTTGGCCGCAACCGTGGTCCCGCGGGCTGATCAGCCGGTGCGCCCGGCGCCACCGGCCCCAGTCCGGTCCACCCTGGATTAGCTGCGGCCGCTAAGACCATCAATGCAACGAGGAGGGCACCGTACCCTGGCAGGATGGGGTGGAAGACTCACTCGTGGGAAATCGTACGCTAAGGCGGTGCGGCGATTCGGGTCCGATCCGGCATCTTCGCCCGAGCTGCCGCCGAAGATTGCGTGCAATCATCGCGTACAATGGGGATTGGTTGGCATTTCGCGTCGCTGACGGGAATCTTGCATGCAATAAAGCGGCGTCTAACGAAGGAGGTACCCTTGCGGGCAATACCGGCCAATTGTGAGGAGGAGCTCGTGAGCAAGGCCGGCGGCGTCAGCCTGCTCTCGAACGCCGTGCGGATCCGGAATACGAGCGCGAATCAGCCGCATCCGCGCCCAGCTCGGCGCTGCGGATCGGCAGCTCAGTAATCTATCGAATGCCGCCGGATTGTGGCAGGCCGCCTGCGAGCCCGCCGGCGAACGCAGGTCGAGGGTGCTCCGGTGACCCTGTGCCGGGGGGATCAGGGTAGATGATGCTGCAACGGAGCCAGCCCTACAGTGGCGACAGGCGCTGCAAGCTGTCGGTCATCCTGGTCGGACAGAGGAAGGCCGTCGCTATTGCCGCGCGTAGCGTAACGGGTCGGCGGCGTTGGTCGCAGTTGAGCGAGCGGCCGGGTGCCGCGCCCGACGAGGCGCGCGCCTGCTTACGCGGCCTCACGTCGGATCCCGCATGCCTCAGCTAGGATTGCGGCTCACGCCGCACGGTCGCCTCGTGCTCGAGGAAGCGGCAGATGCGCTCAATCTGAACGAGCGAATCGCCGCACGACTGAGCAAGGCGTTCGCGGACAGCACCGCTCAGGGCCTGCTCCAGCTTGGCGCGGGCGAAGTCGGGCAGCCCCTGCCGCCCACTTTCGCATGGTGGCGCAGCTTTTCCGGTCAGTACGTCACCGCTCTGTGCTTACAGCATTCCGGCAAAGTCGAAGATGCCCGTGTGACGGTCGTGCCGCCGCCGACCGCCTCCGACCTGGCCTCCCTGGTCCTGACAACGCCCATGATGCCGGGCGCGGAATACGTCACTGCCGATGTTTTGCTCGATTTGTGGCAGCAAATCGGGAGTGCCGTTGCGCGTTCCTTCGCTGCCGCCGATACCGACCTGCAGGGCTTTCTCAAGAGCCTCAATCCGGCCTGGAACCTGGTCGGGCGTGTCTATTTCAACCTGGCGGAGAACAGGCGCGATCAGGACCATCCCTTCGCCTTCATGGCGAGCTATACGACCCGGCTGTCAGCGCAGGCTCGCGCGCAGCATGTACCTCTCGGTCAGGCGCTGCGTGAATTTGCGGGCACCGCCAATCGCGACAAACTGCTGGCGCTGCTAATGCCGGTGCAGCGCGCTGCGGAAACCTGCGCCTGGCTGAAGCGCATGGTCGACGCCCGGGAGATTTTTCACCCGTTGCGTTGGAGCGCTGCCGACGCCGCACAGTTCCTGGCCAGCGCGTCAGAACTGGAGAGCGCCGGCGTTGTCGTGCGCATGCCCGCCGGCTGGCGGGCCAATCGTCCGGCCAGGCCGCAAGTGACAGCGACCGTGGGAGCGCGTGCGCCGTCGACCCTGGGTTTGGACGCGCTGATTGATTTCCGCATGGCGGTCACGTTGGACGGTGAGCCGCTGAGAGAGCACGAGGTGGAGAGCTTGCTGGCGGGCACAGAGAGCTTGGTCCTGCTGCGCGGACAATGGGTGGAGATAGACCGCGAGCGTCTCGAGCGCGCCATGGCGCAGTTCCGTGCGGTAGAGGAACTCGCCAAACGCGATGGCCTCACCTTCGCCGAGGCCTCGCGGCTGTTGTCCGGCGCCACCCTCTCGAACGGCAAAGACGAGTCCCTTGCTGTGGGCTGGGCCGACGTGAAAGCCGGTCCTTGGTTGGAGGCAACGCTGCGGGCGCTGCGCGCGTCGGGCAATAGGGACGGCGACCCAGGGGCCGCCCTGAGGGGCGTCCTGCGTCCGTATCAGTTGGCCGGCGTGGCGTGGTTGCGCTTGCTCACGGGGCTCGGGCTTGGGGCTTGCCTCGCGGACGATATGGGGCTCGGCAAGACCATCCAGGTTCTCGCGCTGCTGCTGGCGCAGACGAAGAAGCAACCGGACAGGCGACCTAGCCTGCTTGTCGCGCCGGCGTCTCTGCTTGCTAATTGGGCGACTGAGATCGAACGGTTCTCGCCCAGCCTGAATGCACGCATTCTGCATCCGTCGGCGATGCGGGCGGAGCAGGTGAAGCAGTCGACGGCCGACGATCTGGCCACGGCCGACCTGATCATTACCAGCTACAGCTCGCTACTGCGCCTGCCAGTTCTGATGCAAACGAGTTGGCACTTCGTCGTGTTGGATGAAGCTCAAGCGATCAAGAACGCCAATGCCAAACAGAGCAAGGCCGTCAAGGCGCTGCAGTCGCGAGCGCGCATCGCCTTGACCGGCACGCCGGTGGAGAACCATCTGGGCGATCTCTGGTCAATCTTCGACTTCATCAATCCCGGACTCCTCGGCACCGCCAAGCAGTTCACCAGCTACACCAAGGGCCTAGCAGACCGCGAACGCAATCCCTATGGCCCTCTGCGCGAGCTTGTGCGTCCTTACATCTTGCGCCGCATGAAAACTGACAAGGCCGTCATCGCCGACCTGCCGGACAAGACGGAGATCACGGCGCACTGCAATCTCAGCCGCAAGCAGGCGGCCCTGTATGGTCAGACGGTGGCAGACCTTGCCGCGGCTCTCGAACAAGCCGAAGGCATCCAGCGCAAGGGCGTGGTGCTCGCGACCCTGATGCGGTTGAAACAGATCTGCAACCACCCGTCGCAGTGGCTGAACGACGGGTCTTGGACTGAACAAGACAGCGGCAAATGGGCACGATTGCGGGAGATCGCCGAGGTCGTGGCATCCAGACAAGAGAAGATGCTCGTCTTCACGCAGTTCCGCGAGATCACGGACCCGCTGGCAGCGTTCCTGGGCGGGATCTTCGGGCGAGCCGGCCTGGTATTGCACGGGCAAACCGCGATTCGCGGTCGCAAATCGCTCGTGCAGGCCTTCCAGAACGACGAGGCAACACCTTTCTTCATTTTGTCGTTGAAGGCCGGCGGTTCGGGACTGAACCTCACTGCGGCATCGCACGTCGTGCATTTCGATCGCTGGTGGAATCCGGCGGTCGAGAACCAGGCCACTGACCGCGCCTTCCGGATCGGGCAAAAGAAGAACGTGCTGGTGCACAAATTCGTCTGTCAGGGCACTGTCGAGGAACGGATTGATACCCTGATTGATGGCAAAAGGACCCTGGCGGATAATTTGTTGACAGATCCAGGGGAAAACGAACTCAACCTGACCGAAATGCCGGCCGACGAGCTGCTGCGCCTGGTAGCATTGGACCTGAACACTGCTTTGAGGGACTGACTTCGTTGCGATACTATGCCGACAGGGCGCCCTACGTGACGATCGCCGAGCGGCGCAGAAGGGCGGCCCGAGCGATGAAAAAGGTGGTCGGGGAGGGCCAGGCTCTCTCGCCGGTAAGGATCAGCGGAAGGAAGATTGCCCGCACCTTCTGGGGCAAGGCGTGGTGCGACAATCTGGAACGCTACCACGACTTTGAGAACCGGCTTCCGCGCGGCCGCACTTATGTCCGCAACGGCTCCGTGTTGGATCTGCAGGTCGGCCCGTGCGCGCTTCGCGCAATGGTAAGCGGATCGTCGCTCTACTACGTTTCCATCAACATTGCTGTTCTGCCAAAAGGGCAATGGCGGTCTATCTGCAGGGATTGCGCTGGCGGCATCGAGTCGGTGGTGGAATTGTTGCAGGGCCGGCTTTCCAAATCCGTCATGGAACGCGTGTGCCATCCGCAGAATGGGCTGTTCCCCCGACCTTCGGAGATCGAGTTCACCTGCAGCTGCCCCGACTATGCCTTCATGTGCAAGCATATTGCCGCCGTGCTGTACGGCGTGGGCGCCCGACTGGACGAGCAGCCGGAACTGCTTTTCCAGTTGCGTGCTGTCGATCAGACAGAGCTGGTTACCGACATCGATAGCGGCCTGCTGCTGTCCGAGACCGGTCCCGATTCCGCGAGGCGACTGGCCGATGGTAATGATATATCGGCTCTCTTCGGGCTCGACATGGCCGACGACACGCCGCCATCGAGTGTTTCCGCGACGACGAAGCGAATCAAGTCGAAGGCGACGAAAAGCAAGCGCCAGAGATCGTCGACGCGGGCCGTCTCGCCGGGGCGCGATAGACCGAAGCGGAGCGCAATGGTTAGGCCGAACGTATCCGGCACGACGGATGTCGCGACAGCGGCCCCGGCCAGGTCTCCTCAGAAGAGGCCGGCGCCCCGAAGCGCTTCCGCACACGTCGCATCGGTGGTGAACGCCCGAAACAAGGTGGCTGCGCCCAGGCGAGCGAGTTCGGCCCTGTCGGGAGCCTCTGCGAGAGAAGAGACCCCGGAGAACAGCACACGACAGGCGAAGAGAGGAAAAACTCCAGCGAGGTCCCGGTTGCGCCGCTCCTGACCACTATGCCCTCGAGCTTGTAGATTGCCTTGTCATACAGACGCCTCGGGGACGATCATCCTGCAAGGCATTCGAGCGCGAGCAGTCTGAGCGCTTTACCTATCCGCCGCGATGATGAGCCCGGGAACAGGGCGCTTCGGCATACTCGGGTGCGCAGAGAAATCGGATGGTTTCGTTGACGACGATTGCTTGGTCAAAACACGCACAATAATATACATCCTACTTACCCTATTGTTCAAATTTTGACTTCGCTTCGCTCGAGACATTGAGAGCCTGACCCAAAAGTTCGTGGGATCGCGCCGAATGGCATGATTCGTCGGTTGCGGGACTCACGGTGGTGAACCGCGATGTGCACGGAGGAGCACGGTTGGCTCTATCGGCGAGAGGGGTGGCGGTTACCCGAGTGATTTGAGGGATGCGGAGGGGGCGCGATTGGCACCGCTGATCCTCGAGGCATCGCTGGGCGGGCGACCGCGCAAGACCGACATGCGGGCAGCGATGAACGCCTACTGCACACTGGGTGTCCCTGGCGCTATCTGCAGCGCGACAGCTTTCCGTTGCCGCCCTCGCCGGTTTACAACATCTTTCGCAATTTTCAGCGTGAAGAGGCGTCTGGGAGCCGATCCGGGCGGCGTTGCACATGCTCTTGGCGCGAGCGGATTGGCCGGTCGGCCAGCCCCTCGGCGGTGGTTCTCGACAGCCAATCGGTCAAGTCGGCAGAAAGGGGGGCAGCAGAGACGACGAGACAACCAAGTGGGATGCAGACACGAAAGTGCACTCTACGTATGCTAGACTCAGACTCGGCTTGCCAATCCACGGGTTGGCGACCAGCATGAGGTCGCCGATGGGAACCAGATCGGCAGCGCCGCAAGCGTTCCACCACCGCCCGGCCTTTTGCCGATGGGGCGCCTCGCGTCGCGAACAAGATGTGCAAGGCCCCGTCGGCCCAAAAGCCGGAGTTAGCTGGCATTGGCAGTATGCAGACGACAACGGTGGCGCGGCGTCAATCGTTCGGGCAAGTCCCCCGATGAAGCCTCCGACCTTGGACTGATTTCCCCTGCATTTGTGCTCAGCGCAATGGACTTGTGTCAGCCGACCTCAACGGTTAGCCGGGAGCCATCGGGAGCTTTTCCCACTCTGACGCGCGCCGGCAGGCGCAAACCGAGTTCGTCGATGTGGGTGATAATGCCGACCATGCGACCGCCGACGGGGAGACCTTCGATAGCGCTGGCTGCGGCATCGAGCGCTTCGGGATCGAGGGTGCCGAAGCCTTCGTCGATAAAGAGGCTGTCGAGCATGGTGGCGCCGGCGGCGCTTTGTACCTGCTCGCTCAGCTGCAGAGCCAGTGCCAGGGATGCGAGGAAGGTTTCGCCACCGCTGAGTGTATCGGCACTGCGCATCTGACGGGCGTTGTCGTGATCCACGACCAGGAACGCGTCGTTCTGCCATTGGAAGCGATAGCGTTTCGTCAGGTCCCATAGCCGGGACGAGGCGCCTGAGACAAGCTCGCGAAATGTTTCCTCAAGCAGGAAGGCCTGGAATCGATCGCTTCTGAGATCATTTGCCAGGCCATGATAGACCGTATGCTCGGCGCGCTGTTTTTCCAGTTTTTGCCGTAGGGCGTTGGCGCGCTGGATGGCATCGGTCAAAGTGCTAATTTGTTGATCGAGGCGAGTTCGTGAGCTGCGGGCGTCGTTCAGACGATCGCTTAACTCGTTCACGGCGTTTTCAGCCGAATCGAGAGTTTCCTGAGACACCTCTTGGTCCCGAAGCTCGTCGGCAAGCTCGTGAATGCGAGCCTCAACGGTCCGCCGCTCACCCCGATATGCCTGGATTTGCTCCTCGATTTGATGTTGCTCCTGCGTACTGAGCTCGGCTTCGGCGGCGGCCGCTTCATCGCGAAATCCGGCGCCGGCCGCCGCGGTTTCGGCTGCTTCGTTAGCCCGTTGGGCATCCTCCCGCGCGGTCTTGCGCGCGACTTCACTCGCCTCGAGGCGCGCCGCAGCGGTTGCAAGCTCGGTTGCGGTCTGACCGTTTGCCCCTTGGCACGCTTGCACCGCCTGTTCGAG
>JAFMSA010000750.1 GCA_017353855.1 Alphaproteobacteria bacterium | reverse complement strand
CGTCTCGGACGGCCCCTCTTCGACGGTCGCGCCGCGCTCCATGACGACATGATCGGCCATGTCGCGGGCGAATGCGAGCTCGTGCGTCACGATCACCATCGCCTGCCGGCGGTCGCCGGGCCTCGCATCAGTTCCGGCTCTTCCCCGACTATTTCCACATCGAGGGCCGAGGTCGGTTCGTGGAACAGCATCCGGTCCGGCCGCATTGCCAATGCCCGGGCGATCGCACCGCGCTGCTTCTGACCGTCGGACAGGGTGCGCGGAGAGGCCTTGGCAAAGGCCCCGAGCCCGATGCGATCGAGCCCGTTCGATAGCCCGGCGCACGGCGCTTTGCCGGTCCTGGTGCAGCACACGCCGCCGACCGGGCGTGATGTTCTGGAGCGCTGTCAAATGCGCAAACAGCGCGAAACGCTGGAACACCATGCTGATCCGCGCTTCCGGCTTGGTGCTGATCACACTGCGGGCATCCGAGGAAGTGAGAGCGCCCTCTTATGCGAAGCCTGACGCGGCTGTCCATTCTGACATGTTGGCGGTCGCCTCGATGATCATCAAGCGCGGTAGCGGGGCATTTCTCCCCAACCACCTTCCGGGACCCTTATCAAGAAGCGCCGCACTAGCTCGAGCCCCACGGGATCAGCACCGCGATCGGCATCGACGAGGCGGGCATCAACGACGACCGCGACCTTTTGCAGGAGCTGCGGATCGTGCTGCGCGCGCATCGCGTGGCCGGCATGGACGGAGAGCTGCCGACACCGGCGCAGATCTTCCGTATGGCGACGTGGGGGCGGCGCGGCATCTGCCGACACAATTGGGCGCGCGAAGTCGGCCGAGCTGCCGACATGATTGTGATCCATTGGCGCGGATCAGCTATCCCTATCCGGGCGGCGACATGCCGCTGCTCGACACGGCCCTGCAACGCGCCAGGGCCAGCGGCGTGCGCACCGTGACCTGCGATGGCGACGTCTTTTATCACAACGGCAAGTTGACCAAAGTCGACCGCGACGGCGCGGTTCAGGCGTTGCACAAGGACCTGTGGCGAGCACTCTGCGACGACGCGGTCGAACGCCGCGGCCTCCCCACGTCACTGCTGCCCATGGGCGGGCATTCTACGGCAATTACTTTGAACCGGAACAGCATATGCCCTTGTTTCGGCAGAGTGCACGGCAGTAGTTTAATACTGTGCCAGCATGGATGCTGCGTATCCTGCAGCGCAGTCTCGATGCTTAAATCACATCTGTCGACGAACGTCAGCGGAGGGCCGTTGCCGGCTGCTGCGCCAAGAAATGCTGTACAATCTCCCAAGCGGTGGCGTGCCAGACACCGGGATGCGAGCAGATGTATTCGAGCGCGGAATCCAGCGCGCCGATGCGATGTGGCTGGCCGGTAACGAACGGGTGCACCGCGATGGCCATGACGCGGGGAATTTTCTCACCCTCACGGTAGAGCGTGTCGAACTGACGCCGCAGCATCGCTTCGAATTCGGGAACCGAGACTTTCATCTCGAAATAGGCTGGTACATCGTTGGTTTGAACCGAATAGGGCAGCGATACCAGCGGTGGGGTGCCGATCTCGAATAGATACGGTTGATCGTCATTGACCCAGTCGCAGACGTAGCGGATCCCGGCTTCGGCCAAGTAGTCGAGTGTGTTCCAGGTCTCGGCCAGGCCGGCGCCGAGCCATCCGACCGGCCGTTTGCCGGAAGCCGCCTCGATCCGGTCGATCGTTGCGTGCAACGCCTCGCGTTCCTCCACCGCGTCCATCTCCGTCAGCCGCAGCGCGTTCGTCTGGTTATGCGCGATCAGCTCCCATCCGAGCCGGCCGGCCTCCTCAATAATCTCCGGGTGATGGTCGCAAACCTGGCTATTGAGCGCGGCGCTGGCGCGGATGCCATAGCGGGTCAAAACTTCCATGATCCGCCAGATGCCGACGCGGTTGCCGTAGTCGCGCACCGCCCAGTTGCGCACGTTCGGGATCTGGGCGCGGTCACGCGGTACCCGCTCGTTTTGATTTCCCGGCATCACGTCGTCGAGTCCGAAGAATTCGATGTTGGGATTGACCCACAGCGCGACCCGCGCGCTGCCCGGCCAAGTCAGCGGCGGGCGTCGAGTGATCGGCACATAGGCGAGGGGACCATAACGGCGCGGTGTCATCGCAACCTCACTCGAAGTAAGTACCGATCGGAACATGTTGGCATGATGGCCGCGAAAATGGGCGGGTGTTTGCGGGGTGTTCCGGCAATGCTCCAGGGCCGCTACATTCTCAAGACCCGAGCCGACCGGTTCGCTGAGACCGCTCGGACGATGGGAGGTTGCATGCGCGATGTCATTCCGGCCCCGGTGCCGGGCCTCGATCTTCGCCGGGAATACGGCCATCACCAAAGCCCAGCGGTCCGGGCCGGCGGGCTGATCTTTTGCTCGGGCATGGTGGCGATCAACCCGGAGAGCGGCGAGCGCGAGCACGGCACGGTGACGAGCGAGTCGCGGCGCATCTTCGAAAATCTGAAACTGCTTCTGGAGTCCGCCGGCTCGTCCCTGGACCGAATCGTGCAAGTCCACGCGATGATCTATGACCGCATCGAGTACGACGTGCTCAACCGCGCTTAC
>JAFMSA010000749.1 GCA_017353855.1 Alphaproteobacteria bacterium | reverse complement strand
GGCGATCTCGGCATGTTCGGTTTTTGGTCGATGGTGGTGTTCCTGGCCGTGCTGACGATTGGATTTATCTATGAGTGGAAGAAGGGGGCACTCGAATGGGAGTGACCGATACACCCGTGCGCCCGGTACCCCCCGGAACCCGGCAGAATGTGTTGCTGAAAGCTGCAACCGACGGCCTGCAGGACAAGGGTTTCATCGTCGCGACGCTGGACAATCTGGTGAACTGGGCAAGGACCGGCTCGCTGTGGCCGATGACCTTCGGGCTTGCCTGCTGCGCGGTCGAGATGATGCACACGGGTGCCAGCCGTTACGATCTCGATCGGTTTGGCGTCGTTTTCCGCGCCAGCCCGCGCCAGTCGGACGTGATGATCGTGGCCGGCACGTTGTGCAACAAGATGGCTCCGGCCTTGCGTAAAGTTTACGACCAGATGGCGGAGCCGCGCTGGGTCATATCGATGGGCTCATGCGCGAATGGCGGCGGCTACTACCATTACTCGTACTCCGTGGTGCGCGGTTGCGACCGGATCGTCCCGGTCGACGTCTACGTACCGGGTTGCCCGCCGACGGCGGAGGCGCTGCTGTACGGCGTTCTGCTGCTGCAGAAAAAGATCCGGCGCACCTCTAACTTCGTCCGCTGATTTGCACGATGGCAGAAAAAATCGAGGCTTTGGCCGAACACGTTTCGGGGGCGTTGACTGACGCGGTTGTCGGCGTCGACATCAGCGGCGGTGAACTGTGCTGTCGTGTGAGGTGCCAGGAGCTGGCGCGCGTGCTTAAGTTTGTCCGCGACGACCCGAAATGCCGCTTCGAGGTGCTCTGCGATATCTGCGGCGTCGATTACCCCAACCGGCCGCTGCGCTTCGAGGTCGTCTACAACCTCCTCAGCATTAGCCTCAATCAGCGTCTTCGCATCAAGGTTGCAACCGACGAGGATGAGCCGGTTCCCTCGGCGGTCGGCCTCTACAGCAGCGCGGGCTGGTGGGAACGGGAGGCCTGGGACCTGTTCGGGATTTATTTCGCGGACAACCCGGATCTGCGCCGCATTCTGACCGATTACGGGTTTGAGGGTCATCCGTTGCGCAAAGACTTCCCGCTGACCGGCTATGTGGAGTTGCGCTACGACGAGGATCAGAAGGCCGTCGTCTACGAACCGGTGCGCCTGCAGCAGGAATTCCGTAGCTTCGACTTCCTGTCGCCGTGGGAGGGCATGGACAAGATCCTCCCCGGCGACGAGAAGGCCAGCCGGGCCGATCCGGAAGCGCCGGAGGCGGGCGGATGAGCGAGCCGCGGCCACCGGCGGGCGAGCTGGAAGGCCCGCCGCACATCAAGAACTACATGATGAATTTCGGGCCGCAGCACCCGGCCGCGCATGGCGTGATGCGGCTTGTCCTCGAGATGGACGGCGAGATCATCGAGCGTGCCGATCCGCATGTCGGCCTGTTGCATCGCGGCACCGAAAAGCTGATCGAGCACAAGACCTACCTGCAGGCGATTCCGTATTTCGACCGGCTCGACTACGTATCGCCGATGTGCCAGGAGCATGCCTTCGCGCTCGCGGTCGAGAAGCTGATGGGGATCACGCCGCCGCCGCGGGCGCAGTATATCCGGGTGCTGTTTGCCGAGATCACGCGCATTCTCAATCACCTGCTCTGCGTGTGCGCGTTTGGGCTCGACGTCGGCGCGATCACGCCGTTTTTGTGGGGCTTCGAGGAGCGCGAGCGGCTGATGGAGTTTTACGAGCGCGCCTCGGGCGCCCGCATGCACGCGAATTATTTTCGGCCCGGTGGCGTCCACGTCGACATCCCCGCCGGCCTGGCCGAGGACATCCTCGCTTTCTGCGAGACGTTCCCGCAGACCATCGATGATATTGAGCGCCTGCTGACGGAGAACCGCATCTTCAAGGAGCGTACCGTCGACATCGGGGTGGTGAGCGCGGAGCAGGCGGCGGATTGGGGTTTCTCGGGCCCGATGCTGCGCGGCTCGCGTGTCGCGTGGGATCTTCGCCGGGCGCAACCCTATGATGCGTATGACCAGATGGACTTCGATGTCCCGATCGGGCGCAATGGCGACTCCTATGATCGTTATCTCGTGCGCATTGAGGAAATGCGCCAGTCGGTGCGCATCATCAAGCAGGCGCTGGCGCAGATGCCCGCGGGACCCGTAAAGGTCAACGACCGTAAAGTGGCGCCGCCGCCGCGGGCCGAAATGAAGCGGTCGATGGAAGCGTTAATCCATCACTTCAAGCTTTATACCGAGGGTTATCACGTCCCGCCCGGAGAGACCTATACCGCCGTTGAGGCGCCAAAGGGCGAGTTCGGCGTTTACCTCGTTTCGGACGGCACCAACCGGCCCTACCGATGCAAGATCCGCGCGCCGGGATTTGCCTTTCTGCAGGCGACGGACTTCATGTGCCGAGGCCACATGCTCGCCGATGTCGTCGCGATCATCGGCTCGATGGACATCGTTTTCGGCGAGATCGATCGATGAGCGCGCCTGTCGACGCAGCACCGTTCAAAGAACCCGAACATTTCGAATTCTCTGCGGAAAATCTCGAGCGCGCCAAAGCGCATATCGCGAAATACCCGCCGGGCCGCCAGGCGAGCGCAGTG
>JAFMSA010000166.1 GCA_017353855.1 Alphaproteobacteria bacterium | reverse complement strand
AATTCGACAAGGTCGTTTCGGTCGGCATGTACGAACACGTCGGCATCGCCAATCTGCCCGCTTATTTCGCGGCCGTTGCGCGCCTGTTGAAGCCGGGTGGGCTGGTGGTGAACCACGGCATCACCGCCGGCGACCGCGACGGCCATGTGCAGGGCCCGCCCGGCGGCGAGTTCATCGACCGCTTTGTGTTTCCCGGCGGCGAGGTGCCTCATATCTCGCAGGCGCTCTACGAGATCGCCGGCGCCGGGCTCGAAATTCTCGATGTCGAGGATCTGCGCCCGCACTACCCGCCGACCCTAATGTGTTGGGTGCGTGGGCTGGAGGCCGCGCGCGAGGCGGCAATCGCCGCCGGCGGCATCGAGCGCTACCGCATCTGGCGCTTATACATGGCCGGCATGGCCCATGCTTTCGACCGCGGCTGGCTGTCTGTCGCGCAGGTGCTGGCAGCAAAGCCGCTGCCCGCCGGCCCCGCCCCGCGTCCCTGGACGCGGGAATATCAATATGTTTGAGAAAAGCGCCTTTCTATGCGGCCCGGATCTGCGCCGGTGCCGCCGCGCATCACACTGAGAAGTACTTCGCCTGCGGGTGGTGGACGACAATTGCCGAGGTCGATTGCTCGGGGTCGAGCTGGTCTTCTTCGGAGAGCGTGACGCCGATCTCCTCGGCCTGCAACAGCCTCAGAAGCTGCTTCTGGTCGGCGAGGTTGGGGCAGGCCGGGTAGCCGAACGAATAGCGGCTGCCGCGGTAGCCTTGCGCGAGCATCGCGTCGGTGCTGCGGGATTCTTCGGCGGCAAAGCCCAGTTCACCGCGGATGCGCTTGTGCAGATACTCGGCAAAGGCTTCGGCCATCTCGACCGAGAGGCCGTGCAGGTAGAGGTAGTCCTGATAGCGGTCGGCGGCGAACCACTCGCGCGCGGTCTCCGTGGCGCGGCGGCCCATCGTGACCACCTGCAGGGCAATGACGTCGCGCTCATTGCGGGCGAGGTCGCGGAAGAAATCCGCGATGCACAGCCCGCCTTGCTTGTTCTGGCGCGGGAACGAAAAGCGGGTGAGTTCCCGTCCGCCGCCGGGCTCGAACAGGATCACGTCGTTTCCCTCCGCGGCGCACGGCCAGTAGCCGTAGGCTGCCCGCGGCACCAGAATGTCCTCGCCGATCGCGATGTCGAGCATACGCTTCAATACCGGGCGCAGCTCGTCCTTCGCCCATTCCCGGTATTCGGCCAACGACCGGCCGTCCTTCCGGTAGCCCCACTGGAACTGGTACAGCATGCGCTCGTTGAGGTAGGGCACCACCGCCTTTGCCGGCACTCGTGCAATCATACGCGGCCCCCAGAAAGGCGGTTCGGGGACCGGCACATTGCGGGTCAATTCAGCCCGGCGCACGCGGATCTCGTCGAGGTCGACCGGCCGCGCCGGCCTGGGATCGGCGGCGCGCCCGAGTTTGCGCGACTGGTTGACCGGCCGGCCCGCGCTCTTGCTGCGGATCTCCTGCAAATGCGAGTCGAAACTGCTGCTGACGATCTTGTCCATCAGGCCGAGGCCGTCGAAGGCGTCGCGCGCGTAGGCAACGCGCCCCGACGCATAGGCCTTCACGCAGTCTTCCTCGACATAGCGTCGCGTCAGCGCGGCGCCGCCGAGCATGACCGGCAACGTTAGCCCCTGGCGGCTCATCTCTTCGAGGTTCTCGCGCATCACGACGGTCGATTTGACGAGCAGCCCCGACATCCCGACGGCGTCCGCCCGGTACCGCATCGCGGCCTCGAGAATCGCGCCGATCGGTTGCTTGATGCCGAGATTGATGACCTTGTACCCGTTGTTGGTGAGGATGATGTCGACGAGATTTTTGCCGATGTCGTGCACGTCGCCGCGCACCGTTGCGAGTACGACCGTTCCTTTCTCCTGGCCGGTGACGCGCTCCATGTGCGGCTCGAGATATTTGACGGCCGCTTTCATCGTCTCGGCGGATTGGAGCACAAACGGCAGCTGCATTTTGCCGGCGCCGAACAGGTCGCCGACCGTCTTCATGCCGCCGAGCAGGATGTTGTTGATAATATCGAGCGGCTTGTGGCTCAGCATCGCAGCGTCGAGATCGGCCTCGAGGCCCTGCCGGTCGCCGTCGACGATGCGCTGCGCAAGACGCTCCTCGAGCTTTTCCGGACGGCCTTTCTTTTCGTTCTTTTCGGCGGCCCGGTTCCCGAACATCGCGATGTAGGCCTGCAGCGGATCGTAGCCCTGGCGCCGGCGGTCGAAGATCAGGTCCTCGGCGACCCGTACCTCGTCTTCCGGGATCTTGTGCAGTGGCGCGATCCGCGAGAAGTGCACGATCGCCCCGGTCAGGCCGCGGCGCAGCGCGTGGTCGAGGAACACCGAGTTGAGCACATGGCGGGCCGACGGGTTGAGCCCGAACGAGATGTTCGACAGGCCGAGGATGATCTGGCACTCGGGCAATTGGCGGGAGATCTGCTCAATCGCGTCCAGCGTATTGAGGCCGAGCCTGCGGTCGTCCTCGTTGCCGGTGCAGATCGTGAAGGTCAGTGGATCGAACAGCAGGTCCGAGGGGGGCAGACCATGCTTGTCGCACGCAAGGTCGTAAAGCCGGCGGGCGACCCTCAGCTTGTGGTCGACCTCCTTGGCCATTCCGGCTTCGTCGATCGTCAGCGCGATCACCGCCGTTCCGAAGCGGCGCGCCAGTTTCAGCCGCTTGTCGGCCGCCTCCTCGCCGTCCTCGAAATTGATCGAATTGATGATCGGCTTGCCGCCGTAGAGCCTAAGCGCGGCTTCGAGGACCGGATATTCGGTCGAGTCGATGACGAGCGGCGCGTTGATCGCGCCGCGCATGCGCGTCACCGCCTCGGTCATGTCCGCGACCTCGTCGCGCCCGACAAACGCCGTGCAGAGATCGAGTGTGTTAGACCCTTCTCTGACCTGCTCACGGCCCATCTCGACGCAACCGTCCCAATCGTTGCGTTCCTGCAGCTGGCGGAACTTGCGCGAACCGTTGGCGTTGCAGCGTTCGCCGATCGACAGCCAGGCGTTCTCCTGCCGCAGATTGACCTGACCGTATAGCGAGGCGATCGAGGGGACCCAGAGCGGGTTGCGCCGCCGCGGCGCAGGCCGCGGCCGGTTCCCGCCGATGCGCCGCAGCATCGCGTCGAGGGCGGCGATATGCGCCGCTTCGGTGCCGCAGCACCCGCCGATCATATTGACCCCGTCCTCGAGGACAAACCGCTCGAGCCACTGCGCGACCTCGGTTGCGCCGAGCGGGTAGTGCGTGCGGCCGGCGACCAGTTCGGGCAGCCCGGCATTCGGCTGGACGGAGATGCGACCGGGCCAGTTCTCGCCGAGCCATTTGACGTGCTCGGCCATTTCGCGCGGGCCGGTCGCGCAATTCAGGCCGATCATCGGGACGTCGAGCGCGTGGACGATCGTCGCCGCTGCGGCGATATCGGCGCCGACCAGCAACGTACCGGTCGTCTCGATCGTCACCTGGACGATGATCGGCGTGTCCTTGCGCGCGTCGTCGCGGGCGCGCTTGGCGCCGTTGACCGCCGCCTTGATCTGCAGCGGGTCCTGGCATGTCTCGATGATGATCGCATCGACCCCGCCGGCGATGAGCCCGGCGCACTGCACGCTCAGCGCGTCCTCGAGCTCCTGATAACCGACGTGGCCGAGCGAGGGGAGACGGGTCCCGGGCCCGAGCGAGCCGAGCACAAACCGGGTCCGTCCGTCATGGGCGAATTCGGCGAGGGCTTCGCGGGCGATCTCGGCGGCGCGGCGGTTGAGCGCGAAGGCCTGGTCGGCGAGCCCGAACTCCCCCAGCGTAATCGGCGAACCGCCGAAACTGTTGGTTTGCAGCGCGTCGCAACCGGCCTCGAGATAGCCCAGATGGATCTCGCGGATCAGGTCCGCGCGGCTGTCGCACAGGATCTCCGTGCAGTTCTCGCGACCGAGAAAATCGCGCTCAATATCGAGATTGCGCGCCTGAACCTGGGTTCCCATCGCGCCGTCGCAAAGCACGACGCGATCGGAAAGGTAATCGAGGAAATGCGCCATCGGCTTACTCGCGCGCGCGTCCGCAAAAGCGGGGGCTCAGGGTATGCAACGAAGCCGCTCGCTGTGCGGGGGTTCCCGTTTTCACGGGAATGACGCGGTCAGGCAGAGACATCGCAGAACCCACGATTATGCCGCGACAGCCGCCGCCCTTTTCGGCCGGACGCCGAGGAGGTGGCAGATCGCGACGGTGAGGTCGGCCCGGTTGAGCGTGTAGAAATGGAATTCATGGACCCCGTTGGCATGCAGGCGGCGGCACTGTTCGGCGGCAAGCGACGTGGCGACGAGCCGCCGCGTGTCGGGATCGTCGTCGAGCCCCTCGAAGTGCCCGGCCATCCACACCGGGATGGAGGCGCCGCAAGTGGCGGCCATCCGTTTCAGCTGAGCGAAATTGGTGACGGGCAGAATGCCCGGCACGATCGACACCGCGATGCCGGCCGCGTGGGCGCGGTCGCGGAAGCGGAGGAACAGGTCGACATCGAAGAAAAACTGCGTGATCGCCCGGCTCGCGCCGGCATCGAGTTTGCACTTCAGGTTTGTGAGATCGCGCTCGGCGCTCTCAGCCTCGGGATGGGTCTCGGGATAGGCGGCGACGCTGATTTCGAAATCGGCCACCCTGCGCAGCCCGGCCACCAGATCGACGGCATAGGGATACCCGTCCGGGTGCGGGTCGTAGCGTTGCGCTCCCCCCGGCGGGTCGCCGCGCAGCGCCACGATGTGACGGATTCCCGCCTCCCAATAGCCCCGTGCGACCTCGTCGATTTCGGCCCGACTGGCAGCAACGCAGGTCAGATGGGCTGCGGGTTCAAGCGCGGTCTCCTGGCGAATACGCCGCACCGTCGCGTGCGTGCGCTCGCGGGTCGATCCGCCGGCGCCGTAAGTCACGGAAACGAAGCGCGGCGCCAGCGGTTCGAGCCGCTTAACCACCTCCCACAGCCGCGTTTCCATGTCTGCCGTCTTGGGCGGGAAGAATTCGAAAGAGACGCGCGGCGGACCGGCATCGAAATCGATGACCGGATCGGCGGCGAGCAGCCCGCGCACCGGCGCCGCCCCGAGTGTGCGGCCAAGATTCTGCATCAATGGAGCTCCCCTTCGAGTAGTGCGGCGGGTGACGCTTCCCGCAGATTCCGAGCAACGGTTGAATTTGCCGCCGGCCGGTGCGCCGTCCAGATCACGACGGTGAGCGGATCTCCGGGCAATCGCTGCGGCACTGCCGGATCCAGACCCGCCGCACGGCACCATTCGGCCACCTCGGCATCGGAGAATCCGAGCCGGCGATGCGCGTGTTCTTCGCGCAGAAATTCGAGCGCGTGCGGCGCAAAATCGACGAGGACAAAGACCCCGCCCGGCCGCAGCACGCGAGCCGCTTCGGCGATCGCCGCGGCCGGCCGGTCTGCGTAGTGCAGCACCTGGTGGACCACGACGGCATCGAAGGAAGCATCCGGCAGCGCCAGCTGATACATGTCCCCAAGCCGGACCGAGGCGTTCTGGAGACCGGCCCGCTCAAGATTGACCCGTGCGACGGACAGCATTTCGCGCGATTGGTCGATGCCGAGCGCTCGCGCGGCGTGTGGCGCGAGAATCTCCAGCATGCGTCCGGTGCCGGTGCCGATGTCGAGCAGATCGCGGGGACCGGCCGCGGCGACGATCGCGATGAGGGCCGCTTCGACCTCGCGCTCATCCACGTAGAGCGACCGGATACGGTGCCATTGCGCGGCATTCTCGCGAAAATAGGCGCTGGCAAGATCGGCGCGCTGCCGCTTGATCGCACTCAGCCGCTGGAGATCGAGAGCGAGGGTGGGATCGGTCTCGTCGCAGGCTGCGACAAGCTGCCGCGCAAGCGTGCTTGTCGGGCTCGATTGGCTCAGTCGATAAAACACCCAACTGCCCTCGCGGAAGCGGTCCAGAAGCCCCGCCGCGCAAAGCAGCTTGAGATGGCGCGAGACCCGCGGCTGGCTCTGTCCGAGAATTTGCGTCAATTCGCTGACGGTCAGTTCGCCGCGGGCACACAGCGTGACGAGTCGCAGCCGGGTCGGCTCTGCAACGGCGCGCAGCGCAGCCAATAAATGCTCCATCGCGTTGGTCTCTCGTCATTACCTCAGCAACATATACAGATATCTTTATATGTGCAAGCCGTCTGTCTTGACAGAACAGGCCTCATCCGTAAAGCTCTGCTTGCTCATTGCGCGAATTTCCGAGCATTATCTCGCCCTAAGGCCAAACACCCGACTGATGCGAGACCGATCGATGAATATTCGCCCGCTTCGCCTCGCCTTTTTGGAGCTGTTTGTCTTCTCCGTTCCGATTCTTTCCGGTTGCGCCGCCCGCCAGGAAACTGACCAGCAGCAGGTCAGCACTTATGAGGAGGAGTTCAACGACCCGTTCGAAGAGACCAACCGCAAGATTTTCAACTTCAATCAGCTCGTCGATCGCAATGTGCTGGTCCCGGTGGCCAAGACCTACCGCACCGCATTGCCTGACCCGGTACGCGATTCATTCCGCGATTTTCTGAACAATCTGCGTGAGCCGCTGGTTTTCGTGAACGACTCGCTGCAGGGCCAGTTCGACCGCGCCGCGAAAACCGTCGGTCGCTTTGTCGTCAACTCGACGGTCGGCATCGGCGGGCTGGTGGACGTTGCCGGACGCTGGGGCATTCCTTACCACGAGGAGGATCTCGGCTTGACGCTCGGCGCCTGGGGCGTTCCGGAAGGGCCTTATATTGTCGTGCCGGTCCTTGGGCCCTCCTCGCCGCGCGATCTCGGCGGCCAGGTCGTCGAGGGGTTCGGTGACCCATTTAACCGGCTTGCCGGCAACTACAACTTGATTTGGGTGCCGTTCTTGCGGGGGGCTGTGAGCGGCATCGACCAGCGGTCGCGCTTTATCGAGACGCTGGCCGACATCGAACGCACTTCGCTCGATTACTACGCGACAATTCGCTCGCTTTATCGCCAGCGCCGCGCGGCGCTAATCCGCCACGAGCGAGAGGAGAACCTGCCTCCGAAACCGGGCTTCAGCTACCTAGACTCTCCGAGCGTGCCGGCAACTGCCGTGAACATGGCGGCCCGACCGGCTATAGTCCCGCAGTCAGTAAACGTATCCGAGGTTCCCAGGTAATGGTGCGACGTTCCTTCCTGACCACCGCGGTCATGGTGCTGGCTGCGCTCCTCGCTCCGAAAATACCGGCGGCGGCCACCGACCCGGCTGTGATGATCAGTAAACTCGGCACCCGGGCCCTTGAGGTTCTCGGCAAGGACGCCACGCAGTCGCAAAGGGTGGAGCGCTTCCACGAGCTGCTGAAGGCGGATTTCGACGTTCCGGGAATCGCCCGCTTTGTGCTCGGCCGTTACTGGAATATCGCGACTGAGGAACAGCGGGCGGAATTCACCAAGTTGTTCGAGAACTATATTGCGATGGCCTACGCCACGCGTTTGTCGGAATACAGCGGCGAGACGTTTAAGGTCGTCGGCAGCCGGCCGAATGCGGACGGTGCGATCGTGTCGAGCCAGATCATACGGCCCACAGGCGCCGCACCGGTCAAAGTCGACTGGCGTTTGACCGGACGCGGCGGAACCTACAAAATCGCCGATGTTTCGGTTGACGGCATCAGCATGGCGGTCACCCAGCGCTCGGAATTCGCCTCGGTAATCCAGCACCACGGCGGACAGGTGCAGGGTCTCCTGGCGATGCTGCGCGAAAAGACCGCGGGTTCGGCGGCGCGGTAATCTGCACCGCCCTTTTGCTCGTTTTACGTTAGCGGAGCGCCTCCGTTATCAGAATCCGAGCCGCACGCGCTGTGGGCCTCCCAATGCGAGGTGTGCGTGTCGTGTTACGTCGGTCTGTTCCGGTAATCAGCTTGGTCGCTTGG
>JAFMSA010000748.1 GCA_017353855.1 Alphaproteobacteria bacterium | reverse complement strand
ATGCTGCAGATTCACTAACCGCGGACAAGGTTTTTTATCAAATCGACGCGCCCGCCCGTCGCTTGGTCGTGGTATCCAACCGGGTCACCCCATCGGGGGGTGCAAAGCCTGATTCAGGGGGGCTGGCGGTCGCGATACGCTCAGCGCTGCAGCAGAGCGGCGGCATCTGGTTCGGCTGGAGCGGCAAAATCGCGGACGGGCCGGCCGACGGGCCCGAGATTGCCGCCGACGGGCCCATCACATTCGCGACGCTCGATCTCTCGCGCCGCGATCACGACGCGTATTACATCGGTTACGCGAACCGCGTCCTGTGGCCTTTATTTCATTACCGCACTGCGCTCGTCGAGTTCTCGCGGGACTATCTCGCCGGTTATCTGCGCGTCAATCGCATGTTCGCAGAGAAACTGGCGCCGATGCTGTCGCCCCACGATATGGTCTGGGTCCATGACTATCATCTGATCCCGTTGGGCGAGGAACTGCGCAAGCTCGGTCAAACGCAGCCGATCGGTTTTTTCCTGCATACGCCTTTCCCGGCCGCCGAACTGCTTCGCGTGTTGCCCAATCATCGCGATCTCGTCAAATCGCTGTGCGCCTACGATCTTATCGGCTTCCAGACGCAGCCGGACCTCGACGATTTTTGCGATTACCTGCTGCGCTGGGCCGGCGGGGAAGAGCTTGGCCACGGCGTCTGGCAGGCGTTCGGCCGCATCGTGCGCGCGCAGGTCTTTCCGATCGGCATCGATGTCGAGGTCGTTTCGACGCAGGCGGCCGCCGCCGACGACAGCCGGCACATGCGACGCCTGTGCCAGAGCCTCGGCGACCGCGCGTTGATGATCGGGGTCGACCGGCTCGATTATTCCAAGGGTCTGAGGGCCCGCTTCCAAGCCTATTCGCAGCTCCTCGAACACTATCCGCAGACCCGCGGCCGGACCGTTCTCATTCAAATCGCGCCGCCGTCCCGCTCGGAGGTTCCGGAGTACCAGGAGATCCGTAAGACCCTTGCGGCCGCGGCGGGCCAAATCAACAGCCGCTACGGCGAATTCGACTGGACGCCATTGCGCTATATCAACAGGAGCTTCAACCATCAGATCCTGACCGGGTTTTTCCGCGCCAGCCGGATCGGCCTGGTGACGCCATTGCGCGACGGCATGAACCTCGTCGCCAAGGAATATGTCGCCTCGCAGAACCCGGAGGATCCCGGCGTCCTGATGTTGTCCAGCTTTGCCGGTGCCGCCCGCGAGCTCGGTGACGCCGTTATCGTTAACCCCTATGACATCGAGGGCATGGCCGAGGACATCCTGCAAGCGCTCAATATGCCGTCGGGCGAGCGCAAGGAACGCTGGGCCGCGATGATGAAGATCCTCAGACGCAACGATATCGCCGCGTGGCGGGAGCGCTTCGTACGCGCCTTGGCTGCGACCGACCAGCGCCTCTGAATATCATGGGCACCCCGGCCGCGACGTGGCTGGTGGGCGATGTCGGTGCCACCAACGCCCGTTTCGGCCTGGTTTCTCCCGAAGGGGAGCTGCTGCACTCGCGCACGCTGACCGGTAAGGACTATCCGACGATCGACGACGCTGTCACCGCCTTCCTGGCGGCGCGCGGCCCATTGCCTATGCCGCGTCAGGGCGCCATTGCGATCGCCTCGGCGATCACCGGCGACCGAGTGGCGATGACCAACCATCCGTGGGCTTTCTCGATCTCGGCCCTGAAAGCCGGGATCGGGTTCGACCGGTTGGAGGTCGTTAACGATTTCACCGCGCTGGCGTTGGCGCTTCCACGCCTGCGGCCGCAGGATCGGCTGGCGGTCGGCGGCGGCGCTGCGGTGGCCGGCACGCCGATCGGCGTGCTGGGGCCCGGGTCGGGGCTCGGCGTTTCCGGTCTGGTCCCCGCCGGGACCGGCTGGATCGCCCTGGCCGGGGAGGGCGGACATGCGACGATGGCGCCGGCCAGCGACCGCGAAAGCGCCGTGCTCGATCGGATGCGGCAGATTTTCGATCACGTGTCCGCCGAGCGAGCCTTGTCGGGCCCCGGGCTCGTCAATCTGTACAATGCTCTGGCGCAGCTCGCCGGAAGGCCGCCACAGGGCTACACCGCCGCCCAGATCACAGATTTGGCAACCCATGCCGCTGATCCGCTTAGCGTCGAGGCGACCGCGATGTTCTGCGCGATGCTCGGGACGATCGCGGGAAACCTGGCGCTTACGCTGGGGGCGCGCGGTGGCGTCTACGTCGGCGGCGGCATCGTGCCCAGACTGGGCGAGATGTTCGTCCGCTCGGCGTTCCGCGAGCGCTTCGAAGCCAAGGGACGCCTGCAGAGCTACCTCGCGGAGATCCCGACCTTTGTCGTGACCCATCCGCTGCCGGCATTTCTGGGCTGCGCCGCGCTACTCGCGCAGTAACCGATCAGGACGCGCGTCCGCTCAGGTGCAGCCCGACGACCCCCAGGACGATCAGCCCCAGACAGAGCAGCTTCCAGGAGCCGGCACTCTCACCGAACCAGGCGATGCCGATCGCCGCCACGACCGCCGTTCCGAGACCGGACCACACGGCGTAAGCGACCGACAGCTCGATCCCGCGCAGCGCCAGGGACAGCAGCACGAAACTCGCGAC
>JAFMSA010000165.1 GCA_017353855.1 Alphaproteobacteria bacterium | reverse complement strand
GGTTGGCGAGCCGTGGATGCCGAGCTTATGCTCCAGGCTCAACGTGCGCACGTCGTTGCGGAAGCCGGGGGCACCGGCGGCATCGGGCAGGAATTTCGGGACGACAAACAGCGAGATCCCCTTGCTGCCGGGAGGCGCCTGTGGAGTGCGCGCAAGCACCATATGGACGATGTTCGGCGTCAGATCGTGATCGCCATAGGTGATGAAGATTTTCTGCCCGGTGATCCGATAATGCCCGTCTTCGGGATCCGCCCGGGTTCGCAATGCCCCGAGGTCGGACCCGGCCTGCGGCTCGGTCAAATTCATTGTCCCGGTCCATTCCCCCGAGACCAGCCTGCCGAGGTAGAGCTGCTTGTGCTCCACAGAACCATGCACCTGCAAAAGCTCCGCCGCCGCGAGGTTGAGCAGCGGGCAGAGCGCAAAGCTCATGCAGGCGGAATTCCACATCTCGGTAACCGGGGTGGCGAGCGCCAATGGCAAACCCTGCCCGCCATAATCGGGGTCACTGGCGAGACCGCTCCAACCGCCCGCGACATACCGGGCATAAGCGTCGCGGAACCCGGGTGGCGTGCGCACGACGCCGTTCTCCAGAACGCAGCCGGCCCGGTCGGCCGGCTGGTTGAGCGGCGCGATCGTCGACTGTGCGAGCTTGCCCGCCTCCCCAAGGATCGCCTCGACAAGGTCGGACGCGGCGGCCTCGTATCCGGGCAACCCCGCCACCTCACGAAGGCCGGCCACTTCATCGAGCACAAAACGCATATCGGCGAGCGGTGCCACATATGACATTGCCATCTCCGAAGGCTGGGTCTTGATCAGACGGAAGAGCCTTAAGCCTCACTCACCATGGCCGGCACAGTGGCCCTACCACTCCCGTATGGCGGGACGGGGCGGGACCCGTCCCGATCATTGTCCGCGGGGAGACGGGTGAGGTGCCTCCTCTACCTCTGAAGCACACAGTAGCCGATACTCGGGATGTCGAAAATCGCGGCAATTCTCTCAGGCGCGCGAGCCGCGCCGCCCTCTGTGCGCTATTGAGGGACAGGGACAATGTCCAAGTGTCTCGGCCGTTCCGGCTGTCCATGTTTCCCCGCCCCCGGAGGCCGATTTCCCGCCGCCGCACGCGCGGCGTATACCGGCAAGCGTGGGCGATGCATCAAGAACCGGGCTCAGCTGCGGCCGTGGTCGATAAGCTGATTGATGCGAGTCCGGCCCCCCGGCTCATTCCGGATAGGCTGCGAAGTCTCGCGAGCCGCCACCGGGCGAGGGCAGTTTTTGCAGGCGAAAGGCCGGCAACTTCCACCCCGTGCCGAGCGATAACCGTCTCTTCGCCGCGCTCGAACCTATCGAGTCGGAGGTCGTCTCGCCTCAATCGCGCCGCCCCCCTTTGATTTCGACCTCTCTTGTTTAATCAAGCCAGCCGCGCGACCCGTCTCCCGTCTCGTCGGGGGAGCCCTCCTGCGGGCTGACAACCTTGCCGGGGTTCATGATATTGGCAGGGTCGAGCGCGCATTTGACGCGGCGCATCAGCTCGATCTCGACTGGCGATTTGTAATGGGTGATCTCCTGGCATTTCATGCGACCGACCCCGTGCTCGGCGCTGATGGAGCCACCGAGATCGCGAACGACACCGTGGACGATGTCGTTGAACTCCTGCCAGCGCGCCAGATAGGCCGCCGTGTCCGCTCGCTCGGGTTGGGTCAGGTTGAAGTGGATGTTGCCGTCGCCGACATGGCCGAAAGCCATCGGCCGGATGGCGGGCAGCCTCTGACGCACGCCTGCGGTGGCGCGGATGATGAATTCGGCGACCCGGCTGACCGGTACCGAGACGTCATGCTTGATCGAGCCCGAGTAATTCTGCGCCTCTACGATCGCCTCGCGAATGCGCCACAGCTCCTTCGCTTGCGCGCCGCTTTCCGCAATCACGCCATTGGCGATCAACTCCTCGTCGAGTGCGGTTTCGAGGAGCCTTTCGAGGAGCCCGCGAATGCCGCTCTCGGTCTGGCTCGACGACAATTCGAGCAGAACGTACCAGGGATGGCGTGCCGGGAGAGGGTCGATCGTTCCGGGAACATGGACGAGCGCCAGATCGAGCGCCGCGCGCGGGATCAGCTCGAACGCCGTGAGTTGATCGGCTGTCGCGGCGCGGGCGCGGGCGAAGAGTTCCATGACGTCCTCGACCCGGGCGAGCCCGAGCAGCGCGGTCTCGACCTCGCACGGCTTAGGGAAGAGCTTGACGGTCGCGGCGGTGATGATGCCGAGCGTGCCCTCGCCCCCGATGAAAAGCTGCTTCAGGTCGTAGCCGGTATTGTCCTTGCGCAGTCCTCTCAGAGCGTCCCAGACCTGGCCATCCGGCAGCACGACCTCGAGCCCCAGCGTCAACTCGCGCGCGTTCCCGTATCGCAGAACCGCAATTCCGCCGGCGTTCGTCGATAAATTGCCGCCGATCTGGCAGCTTCCTTCGGCGCCCAGGCTGAGCGGGAACAGCCGGTCGACCTCGGATGCCGCCTGCTGGAGCTGCGCAAGGATGCAGCCTGCCTCGACCGTCATCGTGAAATTGACGGGATCGATCGCGCGGATGCGGTTCATGCGGCCGAGTGCCAGAACGATGTTGTGCCCGTCTTCAGGCGGAACCCCGCCGCCGACGAGCCCCGTATTGCCGCCCTGCGGCACGATCGGCAACACCGCCTCGGCGCAGATGCGCACGACCGCCGCGACCTCGGCGGTGGAAGCCGGACGAACGACAAGCCGCGTGGCGCCGCGGTAGAGGCGCCGCGCCTCCGTCAGGTAGGGTTCCTGCTCGTCGGGATCGGCAATCCAGCCGTTAGGTCCGACCGTCGCTTTGATGCGCTCAACCGCTCTCTCGATGTCCATAATGCTGCTCCTCACTCGCCGCATCGGTCGACGAGTCCTAGCCCCTAAAACTGGATCCGCTGCGTCGGGATTTCGATCCGCCGGGTCGAGGATTGCAACGGCTGCGGCGATGCGGCCGCTAGCTCCCGGCTTCGCCGGCTCCGCCCGCCTGCGTCGACAGAGCGAGGCGCGTTCTGCTCAACCCTGCCGCCGAGCGGCGGCACGGCGCAGGCGGTCATTGATGGCCCGGCCAAGGCCGTGCTCCGGGATCGGCATCACCGCGATGCCGCTGAAAGAGGGCCGGTCTAGCCGGCGCAGCATGGCGAAGAGATTGGCCGCCGCCTCGGCGAGGTCGCCGGAACGGCTGAGCCACAGCACCTCCGCAAAGCCCGGCGGAGCGGTGGCGCCGAAGGCGAGCAGCGCTTCGCCCGCGCGGGCCTCGGTCGCGGCGAGGCGGACGGGCAGCGCCGGCGCGTAATGGCTCGCCAGCGTGCCGGGGGACTTCGGCAGCGAGGTGCCGGACTCCCCGATCGGACCCAAGAGCGCGGTCAATTGCTCGAGCGTAACGGCACCCGGGCGAAGGAGGGCAGGGGACGTGCCCGACAGATCGAGAACGGTCGATTCCAATCCGACCGGTGTCTGACCGCCGTCGAGAATGATGGAGATCCGCTCGCCCAGTTCTTCGGCGACATGCACTGCCTCGGTCGGGCTCACCCTGCCCGAGCGGTTTGCCGAGGGTGCCGCGATCGGGCGGCCCGTCTCGTGCAACAGAGCTTGCGCGATACGGTGCGCGGGCGCGCGGATCGCGAGTGTGTCGAGGCCGGCACTCGCCAGCAGTGACAGCCCGCTGCCGCTGCGCCGGGGCAAGACCAGGCTCAGCGGCCCCGGCCAGAAGTGGTGGGCCGCACGGCGGGCGGACGCGTTGAAGACCGCGAGGGTCTCGGCCTCCGCCAAGCCGGGAACATGGACAATCAACGGATTGAAGCGAGGGCGGCCCTTGGCTGCGAAGATCTCCGCGACAGCGCGCTCGTTTGTTGCATCGCCGCCGAGCCCATAGACGGTCTCGGTCGGAAAGGCGACGAGCCGGCCCGTGCGTAACAGCGCAGCGGCGCGACCAATCACGTGTGCATCAACGGGCGAGATTTCGCCAGCCATCTGCGTCCGCTCCTGACGCGCCGGGTGAATCCGGGCCCAGCCGGCGTCCTGCGGGCGGTCGGGTCGCGACCTCACCCGGGACGGACGGGTCCGGTCCGGCGTCCCTCAACGCCGTGCATGGGCCGGCGTCAGTACCATCAGCGAGAAGACCTCAAACAGCATCTGCGCGCCGATCATCGCGGTGTTGGTGGTCGGGTCGTATTGCGGGGCCACTTCGACGACATCGCCACCGAGAATGTCGACACCCTTCAGCCCGCGCAGGAGCGCCTGCGCCTCGCGCGGGGTGAGGCCTCCGGCCTCGGGTGTGCCGGTGCCCGGCGCGAAAACGGGGTCGAGCCCGTCGACATCGAACGAGATGTAGGTCGGCCCCTCGCCGACCACCTCGCGCGCTTTCTCCACGACAGCGTCGATCCCCATCCGGTCGACATCCTCGATGTGCAGCACGGTCATGCCGGAATCGTAAGAAAACCCCCAAAAGATCTCCGCAGCGCCGCGAATGCCAATCTGGATCGTGCGTTCCGGATCGAGAACGCCGTCGAGCACAGCCTGACGGAACGGCCCGCCATGGTGAAACTTTGACCCGTCAATCTCACCCATCGTATCGCAATGGGCATCGATATGGACAAGCCCGACCGGACGGTCCCGCCCCAATCCCTTCAGGATCGGGTAAGTAATCGAATGATCGCCGCCCACCGAGAGCGGCCTTACGCCGGCGGTTCGTACCCGACCATAAAACGCCGCGATATCCTCGATGCAGCTGTCGAGGCTGTACCGCGACCGCATCGGCACGTCGCCGATATCGGCTGCTTTGCACTCGGCACCCGGCACGACACCGAGGGTGTGATGGTAGGGACCGATGCGCTCGACGGCGCGGACCGCCCGAGGTCCCAGCCGCGCGCCGGCGCGGTTTGTGACGCCGAGATCCATCGGCACGCCGACCAGCGCGATATCGAGCCCACCGAAATCCGGTGACCCCGCAGCATCCGGCCGGTACGGCAAATCCAGCAGGGTGGAGACCCCGGCAAAGGGCATCGGCCGGCGATACTCCTCGCCGAAGGTGAGCGCCAGCGCCTGACGGAATTCGGCCGGCGCTACCTCGGTCTCCCTGACCCCGACGTATTTTCTGCGAAGCGCCTCGAGTTTGGATCTGTCGAACATTTTGCGATTACCTTGCGCCGCGGACGCGCGGCAGCACCAGATGCTTCCACGGATCGGGCATCTCGCCGACCGCCACCTCGATCAACGTCGTGCCTCGCCGCCTCAGCGCCGCTGCAAGCTCGCGGCGCAGACCCTCGGGCGTCGTTGTGCGCACCCCGGCCACGCCGTAGCTCTCGGCCATTTTGGGGAAATTCGGGTTGTGCAGGTCGACGCCGATCAGACGGTTGCCGTAATCCTCCTTTTGCATGCGTCGGACATTGCCAAAAGCACCATCGGCAAAGACGATGGCGACAATATCAATACCGTGCCTGACCGCGGTGGAGAGCTCCTGCACGTTGTACATGAACCCGCCATCCCCTGAGATCGAAACTACCGGAAGGTCCGGCCGGGCTAGCTTTGCGCCGAGCGCCGTCGCAAACCCGAAACCGAGCGTGCCCTGATACCCGCTATGGATATATGTCCGGGGCTGATAGGTCGGGAAGGCCACGCGTCCGACATAACCGACCTGCGTCAGATCTTCGACGTAAATGCCGTCATCGGGCAGCTCGGCGCGGATCGCCCGCAGATACTCGCACTGCGGGCCTAGGTTGTCGGCAAGCTTCGCGAGAGTGCGCGACTTCAAGGTTTCGAGCTCTTCCCTGCGCGACTGGCCCCGCACGTTTCGCCGGTCGAGGGCGCTGTGGAGGGCGGCGAGGGCCGGTCCCGCATCGGCAACGATGCCGACAGCCGGCCTCACCACACGCGTGATCTCGACGGGATCGATATCGACGCGGATCAGCTGCAGATCGCTGTCGATACCCCAGCGCACCTGCGGCTGGTGGAGCCGGGTCCCGACCGCCAGCACGACATCGGCGCTGCGCCACAGTTCATGGCCGGCAAGCGCCGACTGCGCGAGGTAATGGCGCTCGCTGACGATGCCCTTGCCGCCGGTGAAGCTGACGACGGGCGCCTGCAAAATCTCGGCGACCGCCAGTACCTCCTCGCCAGCCGCGGCAGCACCTGAACCGACGAAGAGGAGCGGCTTCTTCGCACCGGCGAGCAGTGCCGCGGCTTTGCCGATCAGCTCCGGATCGGGCATCGTGATCGCGGGCGGTTCGCCGGGAGGCGGCAAGCTCACCTCGGTCTCGAGCGCCATGACGTCGGGCGGCATTTCGAGGCCGACCGGACGCGCGCGGCCGTCGCGCAGCTGCCGGAAGGCCTCGTTGACGAGCTTGCCGGTCTGGCTCGGGTGGTTGATCCGAGCCGCCCATTTGGTCAGTGTCCGCAAGATACCGAGCTGATCGGGGATCTCATGCAATAACCCGAAGCCGCGCCCGATCAGGTCGGACGGGATCTGGCCGCTGATGCACAGGACCGGAGCGTTCGTCGCGTAGGCCGTGGAGAGCGCCGCGGTCGTGTTCAGCAGCCCGGGGCCCGGTACCACCGCGTACGTCCCGATTTTGCCGCTCGCGCGGGCGTAGCCGAAGGCCATATAGGCTGCCCCCTGCTCGTGGCGCGTGTGGATCACCCGCAACGCTTCTCCCGCGTCGTAAAAAGCGACGAACAACGCGTCGTTCTGTACCCCGGGAAGCGCAAAGATGGTGTCCACAGCGTGCCGGCGCAGCATCTCGACCAGTGCCCTGCCGCCGGTCATCCGTGTCATTCTTTCCTCCTTGAACCGCCGTACGGCCGAGCGAGGGGCATCCGCATTCTCCCGATTCCCGGTTATGATCCATCGGGATCCCGGCGTCATTATGGACCGGTTCCTGCCGTGGGGCTATTGCCGAGGCCGAATGCGAGCACGATGGACGTTGCGACAGTGATGCGCGCTCTCCTCACGCGCCCTCGCGAAGAATCCGAGGTCCTCGCCGCCGCACTGGCGGCGCGCGGCATCGATGCGCTGATAGAGCCGCTGATGGAAGTGCAATTTGATGCGCCTGCATCGCTCGATGTTGCCGGGTTGCAGGCGGTCTTGTGCACCAGCGCCAACGGGGTGCGGGCGCTCGCCCGTGCGAGCGCCGAACGGGGGGTGCGGATTTTTGCGGTCGGCGATGCTACCGCCGCGCGCGCCCGCGCCGAGGGTTTTACCGCGGTGGAGAGCGCCCGCGGCGATGCTCGCGATCTCGTCCGGCTCGCCGCAGCGCGACTCTATCCGCAAGGCGGACCCTTGCTTCACGTTGCAGGCAGCGTCGCCGCGGGCGACCTGGTGGGCGCGCTGCGGACAGGAGGCTTCAGGATCGAGCGCGAAGTGCTGTACGACGCCCGGCCCGTGGAGACGCTGAGCCCGGCGGCGGTTTGCGCGTTGCGTGCGGGCGACGTCGGCTTCGCTTTATTTTTTTCTCCGCGAACCGCCGCACTTTTCGTTAGGCTCGCCCGCGGCGCCGGCGTTGAAGCGTGCTGCCGGACGATGACGGCCCTTTCGATCAGTCCGGCGGCCGATGCGACGCTCGGCGGCCTGAGGTGGCGCGAGCGCCGCATCGCCGAGCGCCCAAACCAGCGGGCGCTGCTCGAGATTCTCGATCATGTCCTCGACGAGCGGCAACGGGCCTAGACAGGAAAGCCAGAAATCGATGTCGGAAGAACACAGCGATCCCCGCGCGCAGGAGGAAGCGGAGGAGGCGCAGCCCGAGCCCGGTCCGCCTGCTGCGCCCCATCCGGTGCGGCAACGCGGCGCCGCCCGGTTCATTGCCTTGTGGCTCGGCACGCTTCTTGTGGTTGTCGCGGGGGTTGCGCTGTCTCCGTTTTGGGCTCCTGTCCTGGCGCCGCTTCTGCCTTGGGGCTCGAGACCCGCCGG
>JAFMSA010000747.1 GCA_017353855.1 Alphaproteobacteria bacterium | reverse complement strand
CGTTGGCGGGTCTAGGATGGTGCCAATCGAACAAAATACGGGACGAGTCAATGCGCGTGCTGATTTGCGGCGGCGGCGTGGTCGGCGCCTCGATCGCTTATTTCCTGAGCTGCCGCGGGATCAAGGCGACGATTATCGAGCGGACCGGGCTCGCTTGCGCGGCATCGGGCAAGGCGGGGGGATTTCTGGCGCTCGACTGGTGCGACGGCACCGCGCTCGAGGGGCTGGCGCGCCGCAGCTTCCTACTTCACGCCCGCTTGGCCCGCGAGCTCGGGGGTGATTGGGATTATCGCCGCCTGACGACCTATGGCGGGTCGGCCGGGCTCGGCCGCCGCGCGGGCGCCTGGCGAACACACTGGGTGTCGCCGCATGTGAGCCTGGACCGGCGCTTGGGCTCCATTGAAACCACTGCGCAGGTCCACCCCGCAAAGTTTACCATGGCCATGATGCAGGCGGCGCAGGCGCGAGGAGCCGAGCTGCGGTTCGGGCAAGTCACGGGCATCCTGCTCCGGGGCGGCGGGGCCGTCGCGCGGGGTGTGAAGGTCGACGGCGAGACTATCGAGGGCGACGCGGTGGTCATTGCCATGGGGCCGTGGTCGATACTCGCTGCCGAGTGGCTGCCTCTGCCCGATGTCTATGGGCTCAAAGGGCACAGCCTCGTGTTCGAAACAGGGATACAAACCGCGCAGGCGTTGTTTCTCGAATGCCGTGAGCCGGGAGGAGTGGAGGCTCCGGAGCTCTTTGCTCGTCCGGACGGGACGACCTATGTTTGCGGCATCTCCGATCACAGCCCGCTGCCGTTCGACCCGGGCGAGGTGAGCCCCGATC
Organism: Alphaproteobacteria bacterium; assembly: GCA_017353855.1. Taxonomy (GTDB): domain Bacteria; phylum Pseudomonadota; class Alphaproteobacteria; order ATCC43930; family CGMCC-115725; genus AP-15. Next base: position 1,826 of record JAFMSA010000747.1, on the reverse strand, counting down.
CGGACGCCATCCGGCGCCTGAAGAAAATGTGTGCCGCACTGTCGCCGGTGCTCGCTACGGCGAAGCTCGTAGCACGGCAAGCCTGCTATCGCCCGATCACCCGGGACGGACTGCCACTGATCGGCCAGGTACCCGGCGTGATGCGTGCTTACACCGCCACCGGCCACAGCGTCTGGGGCATCCTCAACGCCCCGGCGACCGGCGAGGCGATGGCGGAGCTGATCAGCGACGGTGCCGCGCAGACAGTCGATCTGTCGGCCTTCGACCCTGGCCGATTTCCCCCTTCGGGGCGTCGCACTAACAGACGGGATTGATGGACAGGCTCATGCAAAAAATCAACGTTCTCAATATTCAGCCGCTCAGCCTTGCAGATCGCGCGAAGATCGAGGCAGTCGATCCCGCGGTTCAGCTGACCGATGCCGGCGGCTGGTTTGACGGCGAATATCGCGAGACTTGGCCGGCGTTCACCGCGGCACGCTATCTGCGGCCGGATGCGACGGGTTCGGGCACCCGCGAGCAGCGCGATCGCCTGCTCGCCGAGGCTGAAGTCATTCTCGGCGGCTGGCCCTTCCCGCTCGATCTGCGCGCCAGGGCGCCGAACTTGAAATGGTTTCACCAGCGCCCGGCGGGGGCGAGCAACTTGCTCAGAGGCGATCTCTGGGCAAGCGACGTGATCGTGACAACCTCGCGCGGTCTCGGCAGCACGCTGGCAATGGCAGAATACGCGGTGGCCGGTATTCTTCACTTCGCCAAGAGCCTGGGCCGCGCGGCGGCCGATCGTGAGGCAGGCGCGTTCCACCCTCGCGCTTATCGGCCGCTGCTGTTGGAGGGCAAAACGGCATGCGTCGTCGGCGCCGGCGGGATCGGCCGCGAAGTCGGCCGGCTCTGCGCGGCGCTCGGCATGCGGGTCGTCGGCACGCGCCGCCAGCCGGAGGCGGGCAGGCCGCTGCCGCCGGGATTCCGCGAGCTGGGCGAGCCCGACGATCTCGACCGCTTCCTGCCGGACAGCGATTTCGTCGCGATCTGCTGCCAATGGACCCCGCAGACCACGCGCTTGTTCGACAAAGACCGCTTCGCTGCAATGAAGCCGGGCAGCATCCTCGTCAATGTGGCCCGGGGGGAGATCGTCGATGAGGACGCGCTTGCCGACGCACTCGAGCGCGGCCATCTGCGTGGCGTCGTTCTCGATGTCTATGTCGGCGAATTCGAACACTTGCCGCCCGCGCGCCTCTGGACCGACCCGCGGGTACTGATTACGCCGCACATCTCGGGCGCCAGCGACGAGGACCGGCACCGCGCCATCGATCTGTTTTGCGAGAATCTGCGCGCCTATATCGACGGCCGGCCACTGAGCAATGTGATCGACTGGCAGCGGGGCTATTAATTAAATTAAGATGAAGAATAAGCCTCGCGTCATCTTCAGGCTAGCCGGGCCAGTGCTCGCCAACTCATCGTATGACTGCGCGCTGACGTAAGCCCTGTCTTGCGAACGAGCGCCGGCTGTACCTTCCGGCATGGCGGCTGGTTTTCGGGCGTAACCTCGCCCGCGCCACGATCGCTGGGTTTATCGTGACAGCCCCGCCGGCTCAAGCGCAAGGCTTGTCAGACATGCTACGCGGCACCCCGGCCGCTTGACGTCGCGGACCCGGCCGGCTGCGAGACGGCAGGGCGGCTGACCGGCGGGCTTTCAGAATTAACAAGTTCAGCGAGTGCGGTGACCGGCCCTCCGTGCGACGCGGGCCAACAGGCTCGGACACTCTTGCCGCGTCCTCCGGGGAAGGCGCGGAACGGCGATCCGAAGGCGGCGCACCGGCCCCGGATCCGGC
>JAFMSA010000164.1 GCA_017353855.1 Alphaproteobacteria bacterium | reverse complement strand
CACATCGAATCGAGCTAACACCGATTCCGGTGGCTCGAGCTAAATCCCCAATTGGTGGTGCCTCAAGGTTATCAAGTTAGCTGTTCTTAAAGATCGATTCGACAGTCGTTTATGCGACCATGCCCCGGCCCAAGCGCCCCCTGACGCGATGGCCGTTGCGCTGACATAGTCGATATCGCGGTTGAAACCGCTGGCCTTTTCACACGCCGCGGTCCGGACAAAGGCGCCGCCAACAATTGGCTGTATCGCGCAATGGTCAGTAGGGCTCGCGAACGAAAATGAAGGTCGTGCCGGTCACGATCGGGGCGCTGGCGCCGACGAACGACACGTTTGCGTCCTTGACCTGACGTGATCCGGCGCGACCTGCGGCCTGCAACGCCCCTTCGATGATGTGCCACAGACCGTGGATGCGCCCGGTGCCGAGGCTGCCGCCAAAGGTGTTGAGCGGCAATTCGCCGTCCAGCTCGATACGCCCGTCCTGGATGAAATCGAGCGCCTCTCCCTCCTTGCAAAAGCCATAGGACTCGAGCCCGTAGATCACGGAGGCCGAAAAGCCGTCGTAGATTTGCGCAACGCTCACATCGTCAGGGCCGAAGCCGGACCGCTCCCAGGTCAATTTCGCCGAGCTGCGGCCGCCCTCCATGTAATCGGCAAGGCTGCCGATGCGGCCCGCCACCTCGAAATGCAGCCGCTGACCGTAGCCCGCCAGATAGGCCGGCCGCGGCTTCAGGTCGCGCGCCCGGTCCGACGTCGTCAATACGATTGCGACGGCCCCTTGCACCGGGATGTCACAATCGAACAGGCAGAACGGGTAGGCCACCATCCGTGAGTTCAGGTAGTCCTCTCGCGTCAGCGGCGTGCCGTAGAAATAGGCGTGCGGATTATGCTGCGTGTGGCGGCGCTGCGTGACCGCCAATGTCGCCATGTTCTCGCGGTTCTGATTGTGCCGCTCGAGCCAGCGGGTATAGGCGACTGCCATGCCTTGTCCGGGCCCGCCAAAGCCGTAGGGCGCGGTAAACTGCGCCGCCCCTTGCGCGTGGCCGCCGGGAAGATTCTGGTAGGTGCCGCGCGGGTTGTGCATCGCCCGCCATACCACCGCGTATTTGCATACCCCGGCGAGCAATGCGTTGACCGCCTGCTGCATCGCGCCGCCGATGTTCGTGGTCCCGACCTGGATATGCCAGCTGAGATTCGGCAATTTCAGCATCGCCATCATGCAGTTGACCGACACGATCGAGATGCCGTCAACCTCGGCGTGGCCGGTCGCCGGCAGCTCCGGATATGTCGCCAGACCGTCGATGTCGGACATCTGTAGCCCGGAGTCGGCGACCGCGTCCTTGACCGCGGTCAGCGCATGGGCCGCGAGCGGGATCTCGGCCGAGCGGGTGACTTTGGAAAACCCCACCCCGCTGATCGCGACTTTGCATCGGTTCTCCCACATGGGATCTATCCCTTCACCAGGCGGAACTGGGGCAAGGTGATGTCGTCATTCAGCTTCTCGAAGACGACCTCGACGCGGCGCCCAACCTTCGCCTCGGTGTATTCGGCATCCAACAGATTGCCGGCCATCATCGCACCGGGCGCATCATCGAGTTCGACGATGATGCTGGCGTAGGGCACCGCGGGGGCAAAGCGCTTGTCTCCGGTGTGATACATGATCGTGTAGGCGTAGATCGCACCCAGCCCGCGCACCGGTGCGAATTCCAGGTCTGTCGAGATGCATTGGGTACAGGTCGCGTAGGGCGGATGCTGGAAATGCCCGCAACTCTGGCAGCGCTGCAATTCCAAGACGCCGCGCCTGGCTGCATCCCAGAATGGCCTCGTCCATTCGTTCGGAACCGGGATCGGCCGGGTCACCTTGCTCCAGTCGCTCATCGGCGGGATGATCCTCTCCGCTCTCGGGGAAGCCTCGAGACATTTGAAAGGAGAACGTGTTGAGGACGCAAGAGGCGAACGCGGCCGGCCCAGGCGAAATGATGGGCAATGCCGGGCCGGGCATGCTGGCCGGCCTGAGGGTCATCGAGATCGCCGACGAGCGCGCCGAATATGCCGGCCTGTTGCTCGCCGGGCTCGGCGCCGAGGTCATCAAGATCGAACCGCCCGGAGGCAACGCCACAAGGCGGATCGGGCCTTTCCTCGAGGACCAGGCCGGTCTCGAACGCTCGCTGTTCTTTTGGAACTACAACCGGAGCAAGAAATCGGTCGTGCTTGATCTCCAGGAAGCGGTCGCACGCGAGCACTTGCTACGCCTGCTCGGCGGCGCCGACATCCTGCTCGATGCAAGCTGCGGAGCGCTCAACGAAGCGCTGGACTTGGATCACGTCGCGCTCAACGCTCGCTTTCCCGCTCTGATCTCGGCACGGATGACACCGTTCGGCGATGACGGCCCGTGGGCCGACTTCAAGGGCTCCGACCTGATCCATCTTGCGCTCGGCGGCGTGATGATGAATTGCGGCTACGATCCCGACCCGAACCTCGAATACGACACGCCGCCGATCGCACCGCAGGTCTGGCATGCCTATCACATTGCTGGCGAGCAGCTGGCGACTGGCATCATCGCCGCGCTGATCCATCGCGAGAGAAGCGGAGAGGGCCAAGATGTCTCGGTGGCGATCCACGAGGCGGTGTCGAAGAACCCGGAGCAGGACATCATGTATTGGGTCATGCGGCGGGTGCCGCTATGGCGCCTGACCAATCGCCATGCCGCCGAGTCCCCGAACCATTCGCCGAGCATCTGCCACACCAAGGACGGGCGCTGGTTCATCACGCACGGCATGGGCGTCCGCGATCTGCAGAACCTCCTGCCATTGCTCACCAAGTACCGCGCGCAGGCCGATCTTCAGCCGCCGCCACCTGACGCCGATCTCAGAGCTCGTCAGGTGCCGGGGACCGCGGGCAGCGACGAGAGGCGGGCGCATATGCTCGACATCGTGCAGCGCTTCGTCCGCGCCTGGACCTACCGGGACATGCCCTGGCGCGACGCGCAGGATGCGGGCCTTCTCTGGGCGCCGCTGCGCAAGCCGCACGAAAACGCTCTTGACGAGCATTGGATGGCTCGCAAGACATTCGCGGATGTCGAGCACCCGGAATTCGGCCGCAGCTTCCGCTACCCGACTAGCAAATGGCTCAGCAACAAGACCAGCTGGCAGGTCGGCCGCCGCGCGCCGCTTCTGGGCGAGGATACCGAGGCCGTACTCGGCGAGGCTACTCGGCGTCCGGCGGTGCCGGCGCAGCCGCGCCCGGTAGGGCACCCGCGTCTGTCGGCCTTGCACAACAAACCGTTCCCGCTGCAAGGGATCAAAATCCTCGATTTTGCCTGGTTTCTTGCCTCTGCCGGCGGCACCCGCTTTCTCGCGGCGATGGGCGCCGAGAGCTTCAAGGTCGAATGGAAGGACAATCCCGACACGCGACTGGCGGCGATGGCGCCCGTCGGCGGCCGCGCCGCACGCGATGCGGCGAGCGGGCCGCTCCCCGGCGTACGCGATCCCGACATGGGCGGCCAGTTCAACAACAAGAATGCCGGCAAACGCGGTATCTCGCTGAACATCCGCCATCCAAAAGGCCTTCAGATCGCTAAAGACTTGGTGCGCATCTGCGATGTCGTAGCAGAGGGGTTCTCGCCCGGGGTGCTGCAGCGCCTAGGGCTCGGCTACGACGTCATGAAGAGCATTCGGCCCAACATCATCTACATCCAGCAATCGGGTATGGGCGCAAACGGCACTTACGGCCGAATGCGCACGGTCGGCCCGGTGGCGGCGGCGTTTGGCGGCCAGGGCGAGATGTCGGGCCTGCCGGAGCCGGCGATGCCCGTCGGCTGGGGTTATTCCTACCTCGACTGGATGGGCGCCTACGGTTATGCGTTGGCCTTGCTCGGCGCCATCTATCATCGAGAGCGCACCGGTCAGGGCCAATGGATCGACGCCTCGCAATGCGAGTCCGGCATTTTTCTGACTGGTGCGGCGATCCTCGACTGGTCGGCCAATGAGCGCGTGTTCCGCCGCTACGGCAACCGCTCGCCGTACAAACCGGCGGCGCCGCACGGCGCCTATCGCTGCCAAGGCAAGGATCGCTGGATCGCCATTGCCTGCTTCACCGATGACGAATGGCGCGCGTTGGCACAGATAGCCGGGCACCGCGAATGGCTCGAGGATCGGCGTTTCGACATATTGGAGCACCGGCTGATCCATCAAGATGCACTTGATGCTGCGCTAGAGGCGTGGACACTGACGCAAGATTGCTACGACTGCATGTTGAAATTGCAGCGCGTCGGGGTGCCCGCCGGGGTGTGCCAGAACGCGGAGGACCGCGTTGACACCGATCCGCAGCTGAGGCACGTCAAATGGCTAACCGAAGTCACTGGTACGAAGATCGGCACCTGGCCGATCTATGAATTGCCGATGAAGTTGAGCCGGACCCCCGTCTATATCGGCGGGATCACGAACCGCGGCGCACCCTGTTACGGCGAGGACAATATGTGGGTGCTGACCGAATTGCTGGGCCGAACCCCCAGCGAAGTCGAACGGCTTGCCGAAGAGGGCATCATCTAAAGAAGATCACGATCATGGCAGCGGCCCTCGAGCGACGGGCCGCCGTGTGGCTGCGGAAAGATCCGCGCCGGCCGACGGCCGTCACGCCCGCACCGCCGGCCAGGATCGGCAACTCGCTCTACGGGCGGGATTGGGGAACCTATTCCGGCGTGCCGATCATCCCGTTCCCTCCTGCAGTGAACCGCGAGCTCCGATGCGACCCATTGCTCTGCCTGGATCGCCATCTCGGGGACCCGGAGACCACCAAGGGTAGCACGGGACTGAAATTTCGAATCCAGCTCCCTCCAGCAGTGAGTCTGAACCATTCGGCAGCTCGGGCCGTAGGCGCACCGCTTGATAATTTGGACCAAAGAATTGATGTCACGCCACGCCGTTTACTGGACGCCCGAACCAAGGTTTCGGACGGATTTGCCAATGCGGATCGATATCCGCTGGTGCCGTCGATCCATAGGCAGGTTGATCTTCTAAAGCGCCGCCACGGCCGCGCTCGGCAGGCAAAGCAGGGTTCGGATTGATGACGGGACCGGCGACGGGCGGGAGCAATGCTCAATGACTCGCAACGAGCCGCGTGTCCGGGCGCCTGACGTGGCGGTGTGGCGAGGCGGCACGGGTTGCTGTCGCGTTAGCAACGCGTCCAAACAGAGATGTCTGTACAGCCCGTTGTCGGGCTGCTTTGAGCCGGTCTTGCGGCGATCGTAGATTCGGATGGTGGCGATGTTGGGTTGGTCGAGCCATCGCTGCACGTTGGTGATATCGGCCTGGCGGTCGAGCGCATTGATGGCGGCCGTCGCGCGCAGCGCAGGGGTGCCGATCTCGAATCCGAGCGGCGCCGAATAATACCTGACTAGCTTGTGAAAGGCGTCGGGTAACACCGCCTCCTCGAGCTAGCCGGTGCGGTTGTTCTTGATCGGGGGCGGAAACGGTTTCGCGGCACGATCGCGAGCATGCGCGGCAGCCCGGCGAACCCACAGCCCTACAGCGCGTTATCGATGAGCTGATCGGTGAGGTGGCGGGCGGCGTTTGCGCCCTATCCCATGGTGGCAAGCGTCGCTTCGCCGAGTACAGCGCATCGGCTAACGCTGAGCCGCACTGCCTCTATTATGGTAATTGGAACTCTCGCTCATGGCGACGATATATCGTGCTGCCGGCAGCGTCGAAAGCGAACGGCGTTGACACCCGCGCCGCGGCGCCCGCAAGCTGCCCTTATGGCACGAGCGCAAAACACCCGGTGATGCCGTCCGGCGCCAACAGGCCGCTTGCCGGTATCGTCGTGCTCGATTTCGGCCAGGTCTATCAGGGGCCGTACGCGACCCTGCTGATGGCCAAGGCGGGGGCCGACGTGATCAAAATCGAGCCACCGCAGGGCGAGCCGCTGCGGCGGCGGGCACCGCCGGGTAAGAGCACAACCTTTCCGATCGCGATGCTGAACTCCAACAAGCGTGCGATCACCCTCAACCTGAAGCATGAGCGCGGCCGAGCGCTGCTGTTCCGCATGGTCGACCGCGCTGACGTATTGCTGGAGAATTTCGCACCCGCAGTCATGGACCGCCTCGGGGTCGGCTGGAAGGTTTTGCACCGGATAAACCGGCGCCTCGTCTATGCCTCGGGCTCGGGTTACGGCCTGACGGGACCCGACCGCGACAATCTGGCGATGGATCTGACGATCCAGGCGGTGTCGGGACTGATCGCGGCGACCGGTTTTCCGGAAGGGCCGCCAGTTAAGGCCGGCCCGGCGGTCGTCGATTTCATTTCTGGTATCCATCTCTATGCCGCCACCCTGACCGCGCTGTTCGAGCGCGAGCGCACCGGTCGGGGCCGCTTGGTCGAAGTGGCGATGCAGGAGGCCGCCTACGCGACCCTGACCTCGCAACTCCACGCATATTTCGAGACCGGCCAGGTGCCGCCGCGCACCGGCAACGCCAGCCATGGCCGCGTGCCATTGAACGTCTACCCGACCAATGACGGCTACGTCGCAATGAACATCGCGGTCGAGGAGCATTGGTACAATCTGCTCCGGGCAATGGGGCGAGAGGATCTGCGCGGCGACCCGCGTTTTGCCAATAACGCGGCGCGCCTCGCCAATCGCGAGGCAACCGACGCGCTGGTGGCGGGGTGGACGCGCACACTCGGTAAGACGGAGGTGTTCGCGATCGCGAAACGGCACCGCATCCCGCTGGCGCCAGTGCGCGACGTCGACGAGGTCATGCGCGATCACCACATGCACGAACGCGGCATGCTCGAATGGATTGAGCACGACGAGATCGGCCGCATCGTCGTACCGGCAACGCCGCTACGCATCCACGGCACCGACCCGGTGGCCACCGTACCCAGCCCGAAGCTCGGCCAGCACAACCATGAGATCTACGGCGACTGGCTCGGCTTGTCGGCCGCCGACATCACCGCGCTCGAACAGGACGGCGTCATCTGAGGCGGCCCGAGAGCCCACTGCTGCGTCGACCATGTAGGGTCTTAGAACGATCCTGCTGTAGCGGGGTAGCAACCAGTGGGAGCCGACGCCGCAACGGCGCAGGCGCTGAGCGCATCGACGCAGTTGGACGCCTTGACCACTGTGTCGCGCGGGGCGTAACGCCGGTGGCGTGCTCATTCCATTCGGCGAGGCGGACTTGCCATTGCAGGTCGGCTCAGCGACGGCGAACCAGTGCCGAGCGGCCCCCAATCGTTGACGGCGCCGGGATTATCGAGGAGGCTACCGCAGATCGGCGAGCGGATCCGCACGATCATTGCGATGTGGTCTCCTGGAGCTGGAGCCGGGCGCGTCGACATGCCGCCTTTCAACGTCGTCGCGTCCTCGTCGTGAACATCGTTTTCGCGGATCCTCGAAAGGTTTTCCGTGCGGATGCCGGGCTCTTGAGGCCGATCGGAATGCCGTGCCGCGGGCTGCGATAATCGCCGGCATAATCCCGCGCCCGGTGCCGTGCGCGGTCCGCACACCTTTTGCGGCGTCGGCAGCAACCTCTCGATTCCAACTAACGGAGAGCCCAAGATGAGCCGTGCCCTAGACGGTGTTCGCGTCATCGACTTCACCCACGACCAGGCCGGTCCGTCCTGCACCCAAATGCTGGCTTGGCTCGGCGCGGACGTGATCAAGGTCGAGCGGCCGCCCTATGGTGACCGCGGTCGCCGCCTGTGGAACGCCGACAACCCGAATGTCGACAGTTATTTCTTCATGCTTCTCAACAGTGGCAAGCGCAGCACCGTCATCGATCTGAAGGCCGAGGAGGGCAAGGAAATCGCGCGACGTCTCGTAAAAGAGGCCGACGTCATTACCGAAAACCTCGGCCCCGGGGTCATGGAACGGCTGGGGCTCGGCTATGAGGCGGTGAGGGAGCTCAATCCCCGCGCCGTCTATGCCTCCGTCAAGGGCTTTGGTTCCTCCGGCCCCTATAGCGGGTTCAAATGCTTCGAACCAGTGGCACAAGCGACCTCAGGGGCGATGAGCGTCACTGGCGAAGCCGACGGGCCGCCGCTCGTCAACG
>JAFMSA010000746.1 GCA_017353855.1 Alphaproteobacteria bacterium | reverse complement strand
TTGGCCGTTCCGATCGGGCGGAGAGCGCCCCGGTATTTTGGATCGTCGCTCGAATTTCGCGGCGGCCTTTACGCTGCAGCCAGCTGCCGCAGCCGCTGCATCTCGGCGAGCGCCTTTGCGATGTGCTCGGGATGCCGCGAGGCATGCTCGATTTCCCAGAGCCAGGGCTGGCCGTCGGCCGCATAGTGGATCACCAAATCCTCGCCCGCATCCTCGCCGCCGATCTGGTCGCGGTCGCCGCCCGGCGTTTCGGGCCACGGGCGCACCTCGATCGCCATCGTGTCGGTGTCGGAATAATAGCGAACCGGCTCCCACCGTTCGGTCATGGCCTAAACCTCCTATCCCAAAACGCCGTATGGACGGTTATCCCATCCGCTAGGGTAACGACGCGCAGCCAGCGCCGGCGCACAGCAACCCATCGCCAGTAACGGATGCGGCCATCGGGCTGGATTACGCGCCGATCCGGAGTCTGAATCGCTGCCAAAATATCGGCCGGATCGATATTGAACCGATCTGACCTGTTTACGACTTCCTCGGCGTAATGCCGCGTACGCCAGAATGGCGGCGGCGGGATGCGATCGGGCATGCTCGCTCATACTGAAATTGATATAGTAGCAGCAAGCGGACTGGAAAGGCCGTTGCGGTCGCTCGCGGCGTTGCCCGTGGTGCGGGCGTTAAGCGGCGACGTCGCGAACGGAACGGGACTGTCAACGGCATCGTCTCGGTTGGACCTTCGGGTCCGGCGCAGCCCGCGTCGCCGCGTCAGTGTGGCGACATAATTCTGCCCATGCCATGAATGAACAGAATTGCGCCGACCTGATTGAGAGCATTCGCGCACAAGGCCGCCAGGAGGTTCCGGCCATCGTTCGTCAGGTGAGCGATGATCCGCGCTACTCATACGAGGTCATTTGCGGCTCCGGCAGGGATCACCGTACCGGCCGTCTCGAGATGAGACCGATCCCGGAGAGGATCGGATCCGCCCGACTACGATCAGGTCGGCGCCCTCGATCCGTTCGATCCGCGCGCGAACGCGGAATGGCACATCGATACGGTCTGCCACAGATCAGGCGGTTCAGCCGGCCCGCTGGGGCGAGTATTTCGATGACCTCGGGGTCCGGCGTTGACCAGTTAATCCAGGGCGTGCGGATTGTCGGCGCAAGTTGCGCAGACCCGCATCCGGCACGCGCTCGAAATACGCGGCTCGCACGGCGTGCATCCCACGCGCGACTTGTGTTTTCCGGGAGCAAGCTGCCATCCTGCGAGGCGGCAAGCGGCCGCGCGACGTGCCGCTGCGCTCCTCCGGCCTTTCGGTGCGGACAGTGGGCGGGAAGAAGAAGGCGGTAGTGTTCTCGGGCCCGCCCGATCTGCAGGACAGCCCGACACCTGGGCCGTCGGCGACGACTGTCGGTAAATCGCGGCCGGGTGTTTGTCACCCTTCGCTCAAAAAGGAGATTGTTGCGCCGACGGGCCCGCATGACGCTGTGATCGGCGTCGATCGGGGTGTCAACGTGCTCGCCGCTGCCACCGACGGCAAACGGCATTGGCTGCGCCGCGGCGGGTATCGCAAGCATGTGCGCGGGCGCTATGCGCGTGTGCGCGCGTCACTACAACGGAGGAAGGCGGAGTGTGCGACGCATTCCGTCCCGCGCTCGCATATGCCGACCCTACGGGGCAGCCTGGCTCGTTGTATTGGGGCGGCCCGATAATCGGGATGTCGCCAGGGCGGTTGAGGTCCGCTCGCGCCGTCGCCGGGAGGTAGCTCGAGCTGATGGGAACTCCGAATTGGACTGAGATCGCGCGACCGCCCTCAATTGACGTGGATGCCCGCTTCCTTGGCCACCCGCCTCCAGCGCGGAATTTCGTCGCGGATAAGCTCGGCGAAGGTCTCGGGCGGCCCGCCCACCGCCTCGCCTCCTATGGCGGTCAAACGCTTCTGGGTTTCGGGCTCGTGGACGATACGGTCGAATTCCTGGTTGAGACGCTTGATCACTGCTGCAGGCGTGCCTGCCGGGGTTAAGATTCCGTACCATGACACCGCCGAAAAGCCGGGGAGACTTTCGGCAATGGTGGGCAGGTCAGGGGCGGCCGGGGCCGGATGTCGGCCGCTGACCGCGAGGGCGCGGAGCCTCCCGTCCTTCACCATCGGCATTGCGGTAAGCACGGGCGCCAGCATCAGCTGCGCTTCACCGTCGGCTACCGCCAGCAACCCGGCCGCCGCGCCTTCATAGGGTATATGAACCGCGGAGAATCCGGCGGTGATCCCGAACAGCTCGAAGGCGAGCTGGCTCGGGCCGCCGACTCCACCGGAGGCATAAGTGAGTTTGCCGGGATGGCTCTTGGCATAGGCGATCAGTTCTTCTACCGAATCGACCGGCAGCGAGGGGTTCGCGACCAGGACATATTGTGACGTCAGCAGCAGCGAAACCGGCGCAAAGGCGGTCTCGGTGTCAAACGGCAGCGTGTTGTAGGTCGCGGGATGGATCACATGCGCACTGGTAGCCAGCAACAACGTGTATCCGTCGGGCGGCGCCTTGGCGACGAACTCGCTGCCGACGATCCCATCCGCACCGCTGCGCGTGTCCAGGATGACCTTTTGTTCGAGCCGCTCGGCAAGCTGGGGGCCGATGATGTCCGCCACCACGGCAGCCGGGCCGCCCG
>JAFMSA010000163.1 GCA_017353855.1 Alphaproteobacteria bacterium | reverse complement strand
CGGGCACTGCACCGCCGGGCGGAAGCGACCGACGCAGCGCAGCAACCGCCTCGAGCTGACGGCGCAGCGCGATTTCAGCGTCGAGCAGCGCGTTGCGCGCGGCACGGTATTCGGCGCTCTCATTCGGGAAGGACAGATGTGACATGGACCCGATCCTTTCGCTGTCTCGCTGTCATCTGAGCGGAGCTGACGCTGTGATATGTGCATCGCTTTGCTAGCTTATCCAGCTACTTTACGGCGCAAAAGCGCGTATCCTAACGTACCGGAATAGACGAGCAGGTTGGGCACCGGCTCCAGGTCATCCTTGCGACCGGCTCCCCAACCGCCGTGTGCCAACTTCAGCTGCGGCCAGAGGTTACGCGGACCTGACAGGCCGCCGCTGAGCTCGAGCGGGATCAGATGATCTTCGACGTAATCCCCGGGCCGGCGATGCGTATAGGCGAACTCCCGGATCTGGCGACGCCTCAGCGCCTCAGTATACGAGGCCAGCGGAAAATCGCGCATCCCATGCGGAATGTCATCTGCACTCACTACTATTTCATAACTTCGATCATCTCGGCCATCCTATCCAAAGACGATTTGGAAAAACATCCAGATCGCAGGACGACACGTAATGCGCGCGTCACGCCTTTCGGCCTGAGGTCAAAGCACCGGTGGAAGCACGTGGAAGCACCGGTGAGCGCGAGAATGTGCTCCGAACGGGGAAGCGAACCCGCTTAACCCGCCTGTGGCGCCACATAGGGCTTGACCATCTTTGCCGGATCGACCGCGCGATCGAACGACGCCTCGTCGAGATATCCGAGCTGCAATGCCGCCTCTTTCAGGGTCAAATCGTGGCCCATTGCGTGATGCGCGATCGCCGAGGCCTTGTCGTAGCCGATCACCGGAGCCAGTGCGGTCACCAGCATCAGCGATCGGTCGACATATTCGGCGATCTTCTTCAGGTTCGGCCGCGTGCCTTCGACCAGAAATTTGCGGAAATTCGTGCATCCGTCGCTCAGAATCGTAATCGACTGAGCGATATTGGCGATCATCAGCGGCTTGTAGACGTTCATCTCCAGATAACCGCCGGCTCCGCCGAAGCCGACCGCGACGTCGTTCGCCATGACCTGCGCGGCGATCATCGTTAGCGCTTCGGCCTGCGTCGGGTTGACCTTGCCCGGCATGATCGACGAACCGGGTTCGTTCTCGGGGATCAGCAGCTCGGCGAAACCGGCGCGCGGACCGCACGACAACAGCCGGATGTCATTGCCGATTTTGTAGAGCGAGACCGCCAGGGTGCGCAGGGTGCCGGACAACTGCACCAGCGCATCGTGTGCGCCCTGGACGGCGAATTTGTTCGGTGCGCTGACAAACGGCAGACCGGTGAGCCTCGCGATCTCGGCGGCAACCGCCTCGGCGAAACCTGGCGCGACGTTGATCCCGGTGCCGACCGCCGTGCCACCGATCGCAAGCTGGTAGACGCCCTTTAGGGCATCCTCGAACCGTTCGAGGTCGTCGGACAGCATACCCGCGTAGCCCGACCATTCCTGGCCGAGCGTTAGCGGCGTCGCGTCCTGCATATGGGTGCGGCCTATCTTGACGATGTCGTCCCATTCTCTCGCCTTGACCCCAATGGCGTCGCGCAGCGCAGTGACGGCTGGGATCAGCCGCCGCTTGATGTTGTCGGCGGCGGCAATGTGCATCGCCGACGGGAAGGTGTCATTCGAAGATTGCGACATGTTGACATGGTCGTTTGGATGCACCGGCTCCTTGCTGCCGAGCGGCGTGCCCGCGAGTTTGCAGCAGCGGTTCGATATGACCTCGTTGACATTCATGTTGAATTGCGTGCCGCTGCCGGTCATCCACACATGCAGCGGGAACATATCGTGGTGTTCACCGGCAAGGATCTCGTCGCAAACCCGACTGATCAGCTCGCAGGCGCGGTCATCGAGGCGGCTGCCGGCATGGTTTGCCACGGCCGCGGCGCGCTTCAGGACCGCGTAGGCGGGGATCATTTCCCGAGGGATAAGGTCCTGACCGATGCTGAAATACTCCACCGAGCGCTGGGTCTGCGCTCCCCACAGCTTGTCGGCGGGTACGGCTACCCGGCCGAGGCTGTCGGACTCCATGCGAACTTCCGTCATTCTGCCCTCCACCTTCTGCTCTCTCCAAGCGTGACACTGCGTGGCGGAACTCGGTACTGTGGCTGATCAAACCGGCCTTGAATCGACTCGCAGGTGCTTCACTTGCCCTAAACCCTGATCGAACATAAACTCGGCTGGACCGATTGCGTTCGCCACTCCTCGAAAAAAGCATACCGCGCGCCCAGCATGGGCCAACCTGGGCGGAGCAATGAAGCAAGCCACTTGACCACAAATTTGATGTGCAGTAATTGCGCAGGGTGCTCTCTCGGCGATCCTCTCGGCGCCGCCGGTATCACGGCGTAGGCGAAGGGCAGACGCTGATGGCACGCGGCTGATGCGCTGGCTGCGTCAGCGTCAGCAGCGGGGCGGACCGCACCAGCCATTGTTGGCAGTGCCCGTGCCCATCTCTCGATCAGCACGGCATATATAGATTTCTTGAGAGCGAACCGGGATCGCGGCGTTCGGTGGTTGATCCGGCGCCGGCAGGTATTTCGAAGCGTGAGCTGCCTTGCACTTGTTCGAGGGCGAGGCGAATCATCATCCGTACAGATGAAGACTCCATCGTCTTCGGACGTTAACCAATGATTTCTGCAACCGGAAATTTGCAGCTTTTTTCGCTTGCGCCGCCATGTCCACAGGGGTGATCAGTAAGTACCAACGCGATTTGAGAAGCAAAATTGTCAACAAGGCATGAACGCAACCGTTGTATGCGGCGGAACCGAGGGCGATCCCACTGCGCATCATCAACGTGATTATGTATACGAGCCAGACAACCGAAAGACCGTCATCCAGGAAAGGCCGAAAACCACGACGCCTCCCAATAACCTAAGAGAGTGACGCGCCGGCCTTGCGAAATCGCATAGGTAAAGGGCCGCCCATTGATGTTCTGTCTCCGCCAAACCGCGTAACCAAAACACTATTGTGCCCCCTCAGCCAGACCGCATCCAACAACACTGACAACGACCCGTGGGCTGGAGATCGCAGCGTAGTCGGCTGCCGTCTCCGGCCTCGGCGATTGCGGAGAGCGTACCGCGACAGCGCCAGATCGAAAACCACCGTCATGGTGCTCAAAACCGAGAGGGATGAGCCATGTGTATTGCACTCTTGCTGCGGTATCTGTCGCGAAGGCACACTGCGAAGTGAGTCTTCGGGTGGGACAACGGGGTTATGAGAACCCCAGCCCCGGCTTGCTGTCGGGGTTATTTGTCACGGCACTCACGGACTTATCAGAGCCGTGTCAGGGCACCAGCTTCTCGGAAAGATGAAGTTCGCGCTCTGACAGGCAGGTTCACTACACCGCCGTCCGCCGCTAGTCGCCTCACTTGTGTGTTGTCCCAGCGACGGCGTAATTACTGAGGCGCGCGCCGAGCAGCGTATCGCGGAACACTGGTGATAGGCGGAAAGGGATCTCCCGCAGCGCCAGAATGGATCGCGCGCGAAGGCTGCACGAGGCGGGGAGTTCGCGACATTCTAGCAAGACGGCGTAATCACGACGGGCGGCTCGGGGCCGGATCACTCAGGATGTTGGTGAAGACCGGCTGCTCCCGCTCTACAGTGGAATTGCAGGGGAAACGGGCCAAATCCAAATTTTCACCTGGATCCCCAGAATTCCGCGCTGCCGGGCGGAACGGTGCAGCTTGGCGACCTGGTCGCAGTCTCCCGACAGTATCACCAGCTGAGCCATACCAGTACCGTACCAATGCTGCGCGGCCACTGGCGCAGTACCCGTCTCACATCGTTTGAGCCGAGCGTCTCTATCAGCACCAAAGGCCACGCCCGCTTGCCTATGCCGCGCATTGAGCTGCGACGAGATCCTGCGCGCACTGTGGCGCGACGGCAGAGGAGGTTCCGTTACGGCTAAGCGCATCGAGCGCCATTTCCGAATCGCTGCGGCTGCTGGCCGCTAACAGCGTCTATCGGCGCACCGCTGAACCGGCTCACCGGGACCGGCCCGGCCAGGCAGCCCGCCGCCTTAATGCAGCGGGTGCGTGCGGTGCGGAACATGCGTACGCCGCCTATGTGCTTCCCCGGCGACTGATGATGCAGCGCTAGAGCTATGCCGAAATGCGAGAACGCCGGTGTATGATTTGCCTCATGATGTGCGGCGCTGAGGCGGTCACTCACGGTTGGTCTCCGGGCGAGCGCGTCGGCATCGTCTCTAAGAGCCGCCACGCCTTTGACCACGTATCGACCAGATCACGGTTAATCGGATAATCGGCGCGTCGTCAACCGGCTCGACCGCTTCCCAAAGCCTGGAGTACGGCGGTTTCGCCACGTTAGCAATTGCAACAAGCCCTTCGGCTGTTTCGAGGTTGGCCCGTTCAACCTCCTGCGGGCGCCTAAAACGCGCGCAGAGGGCTTCAGAATGGATTTTTGGGCATGCTCGGCATGCTCAGCCTGAAAACCGCCGGACTGTTGTTCGCCGGGCTGATACCCGGGGTCGGATCGCGATGTTCATTCTGCGCGACGACCGGGTTGCGCGCTAAGGCTCCAACAGATCCAATAGCCAGAACAGAGACACCAGCGGCGAGCGCGGCCGTCAGCGCACCGATCAGCACGAGTAACAATGGTTCCCACCTTAGCGGTCGCTGATAGCGGCCTCGGCATCCCGACCAGCGGGAACGGCGACGACGTCGTGACCGCCGGAGGCCCGGAGGCCGGCTGGGGCAATTATTGGGCCCACGGAACCGAATGCCCGCAAACGTCGATTCCGGTGACACAGGAGACCAGATCACTAATGGATCACGCGGCATTAACACTAATGGATTACGCCACGGCATTATCGAGTGCGGTCGATCGAATCCGTCAGGGGAGATCCGATCGGATCCGGTGTCGAATCAGTCAGCCCCTGACCCTCGGAGCGCCGGACTGCCACGTGGAACTGACGCCCGGCGCTGATCACCAACCGCATTGGGCAAAGGACAACAAACGATGACCGATAATTACGAAGCGCAACGCCGCGCGCTGTTGTCAAACCCGAACTGGGTCGGGATCTCGGATGAGGTTCGCAGGGCCATCGTCGAGGCCGAGGTCACGCTCGGCGAGAGGCGCTCCAAGCGCAACATCGACGATTGGGTGCTGATCGGTCGTGCCTGCTTCGATCTTCAGCAGGCCGCGATGCGCCGGTCCAGCAGCACCAATACCAACGGCCGCCGCTATGCTGACGCCTATAACTTGCTCGCACCGCCGCACCTGCGTGACATGGACAAATCAATTCGGTGCAAGGTGATCCAGCTCTATCAGAACGGCGAGGAGATCCGCGCCTGGTACTTCGACAAGGAGGTCAACAGTGAAAGCGACCGCGACCGGATGCAGCACCCGCATACGATCCTTGCCGGGTTCGACGCCTATCACCAGCAGCAGGTACTGAACGCGGGCGATCGGCCGGACGAGCCGGGCAAAGCCAGGAAGCCTCCGGACGAGGAGCGCGGCAGGCGCACCCAGGCCGCTGCGACCGCCGAGGCGGTTTACAATCTGCGCAACGTCGCCAACGATGCCGCCGGGCGCCTCGACAGGAGCGCCCAGCTCGTGCTTGATCTCAGTCCCGAAGGGCGAATCCATAGCTGGGAGACGCTGATCGGCGTCCACGGATTCGATCCGGTCATCGACCTGTTCAAGCTCGGACTCGACCGTAGCGAGCCGCGACTTCTGGCGGATCACATCGACGAACTGCTCGACATCGTCGAGGCCATCGCCTTGCATATAGAGGAACGCGGATGCGGCCTGGAAGGAGGATGAGCGCAAAACGGACAAGTCCGGCGAGGCCGCGCACCGCCGGCGAGGAGACACACGGCCGGGCGACGACCCTCGCAAGTTCGCGATCTTCCCAATGACCGAGGCCGCCCATCGATTCTGACGCGGCTCCCCACGGCGCAGGGGACAATGCTGCCGGCGTCACAAAACCGGTCCCGTCGTTGAATATGTGATAATTCGTAGGAGGGAGGGGTCGCAGCAACAGCGCACGCGGCAAGGTCCCGTGTCACGCCGGTGGACGCACCGCACCGCCATGGCACCTGTGCGCGAGCTGACGCATTCGTTCAACTATCCGAGTTGCACGCCGAACTGTTCGAGAAAGACGCGCTGGCCTTTCGGCGTGATCATGACGGCACGGGTGCCATTAATTCGGTCGATCCAGCCTGCGGCAAAGCTGTGCGCGCATAAGGCCGCACCAATGCTGCCGGCAATGTGAGGGCGTCGCTCACTCCAATCGAGGCAAGGTCGACACAGGATCCTAGACGAGCGCTTGCCGTCTCGGGTCATCAGCGCGCTGAAATCAATGCCGATGCTGCCAAAGAAATCGACGCCCGCATCAGTTACCAATCCCCCATCGGTCGCCAATTCGACGTGGCCGCTCCCGACCACCGCGTCGGCGAGCGCCACACCGAGGCGACCGGCAAGATGATCGTAGCAGGTCCGTGCCAGGCGCAAAGCGGCATCTTTCGGACCGACGGCGAGCGGCGATCGCTTCGAACCCGGACCTGATGCGACCTGCATGATGCTTTCTATCATCTGCGCGACATCCGACGATGCGAGGCGGTGATACCGGTGCCGACCTTGCTTCGCGACGCTAAGAAGTCCAGCGGTAGTCATGCGCGCCAGATGGCCGCTCGCCGTCTGCGCCGTAACGCCGGCGACGTAGGCCAATTCGGAGGCCGTCAAGGCACGCCCGTCCATAAGTGCGCGGAGCATGGCGGCGCGCCCGGGATCGCCGGCAAGCGCGGCGATTTCTGCGAATGTGGAAAGGCTGGTCATCGTCTAGACCTTTGCTGCAACTTCCTCATTCTACACCGGTCGCCATCCTGATGCTTCGACGGTAACCGTAACATTTTCCGACGTCTCCTCGTAGACGGCGGTAATCGCTCTGGCAAATGGCAACTCGCGGAAGTCTGGCGAGAGCGCTGATTTGGTCAAGGCCTGTCAAGATGCATCGGCGGCGGCGTGTGCTGGAGGCGCGAGGCGCTCGACGACGTCGGCCTGACTGAACGCCAGGGGCTAGAGAGGGCGCGAAGTGTTTGGCAGCCTTCAATCAGGGGATTTCGATCCTCGTGGAAAAGGGCGATGGTCTTTTTCGGCTGGCGTTGGTCGGCGCCGTTTTCGTCCTGGCTGCTTCGGCTGGGCACGGGCTTGACTGGGCGCCCACCGGTCTTTTTGACATGCATTTAAAACCAGGGGTTCTGAACGAGGTGTGACGGAAGCTCTCCACGGCTCTCGCTTGGTACCACATCATCCGTGGCCTTGGCCCAAGACTGCCCCCTCTTCAACGGGCGATCCGTAGCGACGCCCCTGCGGACGCGGCGATGGGCAAGACTCCCCGCTCGTGGATTGCGCGAAGCGAACCGCCCGTCGCAGCAGCGGTTCCACAGCATACCAGTGCGTAGCGCACTGGTATGCTGCGGGCCGGTCTTCCTCGACAAAGCGCGCCGGTCACCCGGGTACAGATCGCGCTGCACGCGCGAGCCGTCGGCGAATTCGTGGAAGCGGCTTCTTCACACATTCGCCGCTGTCGTGGCTGAACTCGACAGGCGTGTCGTCCCCGGAGGAGCTCGATCGTTCGCGCCGGCATTTTCAGATTTTCGCTTGAGGATCCCGACAGAGCGGCAAACGGCTTTCCAGTGTTGCTGCCTTGGATCAAAAGTTGCCGTTACGCTCGCAGCAGATCGATCAGTTGCGAGACGTGTTGTACTTGGCGAAAGTCATGGATCATCGCAAGGCTCGCCTCGATTTGGGGTTCAGGGATCCCGGCCCGCGGCACGAGTGTCCGGTATTTGGCGTCCACCTCGGGCCACCCGATCCCGCCTGCGGCCGTTCCCTTGGGCTCAAAGACGGTGCTCTCGCTGATGCCGCCGTCCTTTGTCCGTATCGTTACGGTGGCGCCTTGCCGATAGCGCGCGACATCGTCGGTTGGCGGGGCGCCCACAC
>JAFMSA010000745.1 GCA_017353855.1 Alphaproteobacteria bacterium | reverse complement strand
CGAGGGGCACGTGGCTCGCCGTTGCCCAGTGCGCCTCTATCGCAGCGATTTTGGCAGGCTGATGCTCGAGCGTATTGAGGCCGTGCTGATCGCCGATCAGGATCTGCAGAGGTACGAGCACCGAGAGGAGCCACAGCGCCATTGACAGCATCGTGCGGCCTTCATCGACAAAGCGGCCGGCGCGCAGGAAGTAGCCTGCAACACCCAGCACGACAAAGCCCGTCGTCACATAAAAGGCGACCACCGTGTGGGCCAGCCGATACGGGAAGGAAGGACTGAAGATGATCTCGAGCCAGTCTCTCGGGAAAAACCGCCCGTCCACGATGTCATAGCCGGCGGGCGTCTGCATCCAGCTGTTGGTGGCGAGGATCCAGAAAGAGGAGAAAAGCGTACCGCCGGCCACCATCAAAGCGGCGACAAAATGCGCCCAGCGCGGTACGAGGGGGCGGCCGAACAGCAGTACCCCGAGAAAAGCCGATTCCAGAAAAAATGCGGTCAGCCCCTCATAGGCGAGCAGCGGCGAGAGCACATTGGCGGTGACGTCCGAAAAACGGCTCCAGTTCGTGCCGAACTGGAAGGGCATGACAATGCCCGACACGACACCCATGCCGAATGAGACGGCAAAAATCTTGATCCAAAAATTCGACAACCGCGAATAAATTTCCCGGCCCGTGGCGAGATGCAGACCTTCGAGCACCGCGACATAAGAAGCGAGCCCGACCGTGAAGGCGGGCAGTAGAATATGCCAGCCGACGACCCAGACGAACTGCAACCGGGACAGAAGGAGAGGATCGAGAGTCATTTCCGCCGGCTCCTCGCCTCATACTGACAGCCGCTGCGATGAAAGGGGAGCGGCTGATGCCCTGGTCGCTTAGGCGGCTTCGACCGTGATTTTCGGAGCCGCGGCGCGGCCGGCGCGGCGGATCATCTCGGCGCCTTTCTCGGCGATCATGATCGTCGGGGCGTTCGTGTTGGTCGAGGTCACGGCGGGCATAACCGAGGCGTCGATGACCCGCAGCCCGTGCAGCCCGTGCACGCGCAACTCGCTGTCGACGACGCACGCCGCACTCGGCCCCATCATGCAGGTGCAGCTCGCATGGTAGACGGTGTTGCCGTTGCGCCGCGCGTAGTCGAGCAATTCGTCGTCGCGCTGCACCTGCGCACCGGGCAGTTTTTCCGGCCCGACATAGCCGGCCAAAGCCGGTGCGGCGAAGAGGCGACGCAGAAAACGCAAACCGCCGATCACGGCGCGGCGGTCGGCCTCCTCCGAGAGGTAGCGCGGATTTATCGCGGGCGCCATGCGCGGATCCGGCGATTTCGCCTCGACATAGCCGCGCGACAACGGCCGCATCTGCCATGCGCCGCCGGTCAGCCCCGGCTCCTCTTCGAGCTGACCGATCTGGCCGTCCTTGAAGCTGCCCGGCGCGAACGAGCATTGCACGTCGGGAGTCGCCGATTCCTCCAATACCCTGACCGAAGCGGCACACAGCGAGGCGCTGTAAGTCAGCATGCCCTTCCCCGTCACGAGATAGCGCAACACCTCGGCGGCCAGCGGCAAGCCCCGGGCACGCTCATTGGCGGTAGGCGCCCCGTGGATCGGATGGGTCATGCGCACAACGTAATGATCCTGCATGTTCCTGCCGACGCCGCGCAATTCGTGAACCACCGGTATACCGACCCGGCCAAGATGCTCGGGGTCGCCGACGCCCGAGAGTTGCAGGATATGCGGCGAGCCGACCGCTCCGCCCGACAGGATCACCTCGCCTGCCGCCTCGGCCCGCTCGCTGCCGCCGCCGCGCGAGAATTCGACGCCGGTTGCGCGCTTGCCGTCGAACACCACGCGATGCACAAGCGCGTTCGTCACGAGCCGCAGATTGGGTCGCTTCATGACCGGTCGCAGATAGGTGCGCGCCGTGCTCGCGCGGCGGCGGCCGCCGCGCGTCTGCTGGCACCAGCCGATGCTGTCGCCTGCGCCGGGCGGCAAGTTGTTGACGTCTTCGCGGTATTCGAGGCCCACTTGCCTGCCGGCCTCGATCACGATCTGACAAAGCGGCGGCCGGTCCATGCGCGAGGTAAACAGCGGGCCATCCTTGCCCCGCACGTCGGATCCCTCTCCCTCCCAGCGCTCGGCCTTGCGGAAATAGGGGAGGCAATCCTCCCACGACCATCCGCGATTGCCGAGCTGCGCCCAATGGTCGTAATCCTCGGGCTGACCGCGGACATAGATGAGCCCATTGATCGAACTCGACCCGCCGAGGACCTTGCCGCGCGGATAGAGGATCGCGCGCCCGTTGGTGCCGCGATCGGGCTCGGCGTGGAACCCCCAGGTGAACCTCGGATGGTCGAGAAGCTTCAGGAAGCCCGCAGGAATGTGGATGTAGGGGCTCCGGTCGTGCCCGCCCGCCTCGATCAATACAACTGTCGTGCCCGGGTCTTCGGTGAGACGGTTGGCGAGCACGCAGCCCGCCGAGCCGGCGCCGACGATCACATAATCTGCTCGCATGCCTGTTCTCCTTTCCGCGGCGCGCTATACCGCCGCAACGGCGGTGATCGGATTGCCGTCGCCATCATCCGCCAATCCGGTCTTGCGGGCTTCTTCGATCACACCCGGATGCCAATCTACTTTACCCGGATCGGGGCCGCCGACAATCGCGATCAACA
>JAFMSA010000162.1 GCA_017353855.1 Alphaproteobacteria bacterium | reverse complement strand
CCAGCCTGCCGCGGGTCGGTCTTGCCTGGCCGCAGATCGAGCTCCGCGGTTTTTTTGCGGGTTACGGTACTGATCAGACTGATCGAGTCGTTTTCATAATTGGCGACGACAATGGTCTTGCCGTCTGCTGTAACGGCGAGCCCTGCTGCCACCGGCGACACGGTTCTCTCGCCCCGAACCAACCCGTTGCCGGGGCCGTGGCCAAGCGATATGGGGGCACCGGTTTCCGCCCAGCCGCGGCCGGCCTTGGCATAGGTGTGGACCGAGTCGTCCTTGCCGCCGGAAACGTAAAACTGTGCACCTTCGGGTGTGAAGGCGATACCGTTGTAGGTGTTGGGAATCTGGAGCACCTGCGTCTGCACCGGCGCGCCTGAACTTATATCGAAGACAAAGACGTATTCATTTGAATCCCGCGGGATTATCCTGCCGCCTGCGTCACGGTTCCGGTTGTAGCCGCTGGTCAGGACTAGCAGTGTGGTTCCATCAGGACTGACAACGGAGGTGACGGCTTGCCCGGCGGTGTAATCCGGGTAGTCGATAAGACCGGGATTGAGCGACTCAAATATCGCGCCCGGAGTTGCAGTCGGCGTTATCGACTGGCCACTCGGCAGAACTTCTTGGGCCACAGCCAATGCCGAGGCACCGAACAACCAGCCTGTAAGCAGGAACAGCTTCGGAACGCA
Organism: Alphaproteobacteria bacterium; assembly: GCA_017353855.1. Classification (GTDB taxonomy): domain Bacteria; phylum Pseudomonadota; class Alphaproteobacteria; order ATCC43930; family CGMCC-115725; genus AP-15. The sequence goes on along the minus strand of JAFMSA010000162.1, from coordinate 7,366 downwards.
GCTCATACATCCCGTCATAGCACGTTCGGCATCACGATGCCGAGTGAAGGTGCCTCGGTTCACCTTGTCATCCGCCGCTCGTCGTTCACCCATTCGGGTTGTCCCGTGTCATGCCGTCGACGCACTGAATGACACGCAGGCTTTCCCCCGCAGCGCGGGATTGGCGGCGCGACCCGATTTGCTCATTTCCTGGCCCCAGCCGATGTCGTGGCGAATTTTTGGATAAACGAGTATGGGCTACGACCGTCCGAGGTCCAACTACAAACAGGGCAGCAACCCCACCTGGGGCTTTCTCGGAAGCCTAAGCTTACCAACTTAAGTCGAAAGATAATTGGAAATGAGGTTGGCCGAAGCCTCCCCAGTTCGGACCTCTTGAAGGACAGGCTGCAGACAACCCGCGGGATGGGGACCAAACAGGCTTGTCTCAAACGCTGGCCGGCTAATTTGGCGAGAGGAGCGGGAGCTAGCTCTGCGTCACAGACCTTTAAACGGGCAAACTCGAGGAATCCCCGCCCCAGCGGCCGGACTCCGCCCCAGACCTGAATGCCGGGGTTCCTTCCGGCCCGGGAACATCTGATGATGTACACGGCGTCGCCAGCGTCGAAAAGGAGGGCGTGCAGGAGCTAGCGACGAAGACTGGTATAGCGGGTGGAGCAAAGCTGATGATCTTCCAGTCGGCAGCTTACGGCCCTCGTTACTCACGTCTCCCGCTGACTGGGCGGCTCGATCGCTTGTGGAGCTCTGGCATACACAACGCACGGAATTACGGGAGGTGTGCGAACAACAACGAAGCGGATGCCCCGCTGTGGTCTTGAACACCTCCGTGGCGCTACCGGGCCAGAATGTCTCGGTCGACGGTACCGGGATGGATCACTTGATGAAAGTTGTGCCGAGGCGCGGTGCGGGCGAAATTTAAGAGTGACCGTATTAATGGTGAGATCCTGTTGGGCCGGCCGTGAAACGGCGGATCTCTGGACCCGCCGGTGCCGGTCGCCGCCTGCAATACGGTCGTGCTACGCCAATCGATGGCAGCGCCTTGCGCTCGCCGGCGTCGGCGCGCTCGCGATTGCCGTAGGTGCAGTCAGCCGCGGCGGTTCCGCCCGCGTACCGGGGTCGCTGTGGTGGTCACCTTTTTCGATGGCCCCAGACGCTGTTAGTGGCGCCGATAGGACCGCCAATAGGAGAGAATGGCCGCTCGCGCCTGTCCCTCGGAATGTCAACCGCATTCGCACAGCGCACTCCTCGGCTGTCCCGCGTGACAAATTTTGGTCATCGTTGGAAGGCAGCCGCACGCGGGAAGCAGACGCGAAATCTCGACGTTGTAAAGCAGGCGTCACAAAGCCGCCGCGAAGGGACGATTGCTGAAGCGCGTTAACTGTCCGTTTGAAATGCCTGCCATGCGCCGCGCTCTCCTAATAATATTAACATTCGTCGGCGCTGCTTCGGCCTCGGCGGAGCAGGTGCGACCGTTCCTCCCGGCCCGTGTCGGTCGCGTCAGTTTCGTGTCGGGCAATCTCGCCTTCCACACGAAGGGCCAGACCGAGTGGTTGGGCGCCGGGTTCAACTACCCAGTGGCGACCGGACAGTCGTATTGGGCCGACGCCGAAGCCCGCGCCGAAATGCGCATCGGGCCGAACACGATCGCTATGTCGAGTAGCACCGAGCTCGATATTGCCGAGCTCGACGAGCAGGTGACCCGGATCTTCGTGCCGCAGGGTAGGATTTACGTGCGCTTACGTCAGCTCGATAACGGCAAGAACGTGGAGGTTGATATCCCTCGGGGCGTAGTGTGGCTGCAGCAGCCTGGCTATTACGACATCGATGCCGGGGCCTCGGACCAGCCGGCCCATGTCGCGGTATTCGAAGGCAGCGCACGCTTCGTGGCCGGCGCCGGTGTTGATGTCCCCGCAGGGAGGGTCGCGGTACTCAGCAGCGTAAACCCGGTTGATGCCAAGGTCGAGCGTGCCGCGGCCGATGCTTTTGTCGAATGGTGCCGCGCACGCGATTATGACGAAAAACGCCTCGCGGCGCCCCATCACATTTCTCCCAATCTGACGGGCTATGCAGAGCTCGATACCGCTGGCCGGTGGGAGACCGCCGGCGATTACGGCGAGGTGTGGTATCCTGATGGGCTGGCGGGCTGGGTGCCCTATAGCGACGGTCGCTGGATTTGGGTCGAGCCTTGGGGATGGACCTGGGTCGATGCGGCGCCCTGGGGATTTGCCACAACGCATTACGGCCGGTGGGCCTTTATCGACGGGCGGTGGGGCTGGGTGCCGGGAACACCGGAGCCATACCCGGCTTACGCACCGGCCCTCGTCGGCTTTCTTGGCGGTGCCGACGTCGGGCTATATGTTGCCGGCGCGGTCGGGCCTCAGGTCGGTTGGTTTCCGCTCGCGCCCGGAGAAGTCTATTGGCCCGCCTATACGCGTAACCTGAACTACATTCGCAACATCAACATTGCCAATGTCAGGAACACGGGAAGCATTCAAATTCACGGGGCTCCGCCGAGGCGGCTCGCGGCCACGCAATTCGCAAATCGTCGGTTCGCTACTGTCGTACCGCGGCAAATCTTTGCGACAGGAGGCAGGGTGGAGTCGGCGGCGAGGCGCCTGCCGGCGCCGGCGCTCGAGCGAGTGTCGGTATCGGATCGTCCGCCGCACATAAGGGTGGTGCCGGGTCCGCGCGTGCCTGGCCCGGCACCTTTCGTGCAGCGAGCACAGCCAGACCAGCGCCTCGGGACGCAGGGCGGGCACGGGCTGCCGGCCTTGTACAACACAGCCGTCGTCGCGCCGCATCCAGAGGCTCGCCGCGGCGCATTGCGGTTCGAGCCCCCAGCAAACACAAGCCCTCCGCGCCCGCTCGAGCGTCCGGGCGGCAAACTGCCTCATGAAAGAAGCTTTGCGCCGGCGGCGCAAGCCCGCCCCGGTCAAAGAAATAATCCGGCTTCGTCCGGTTCACTATACCCGCGGGCGCCAGTGCATCCGTTCGGGCTGCCTCAACGGGAAGCCCGTCTGCCCGCTCTGAATGCCCGTCCGCCGGGTTCAGCATTTCATCCACCGGCTCCGGGATTCCACGCCCCAGCGCAGGCATTTCATCCACCGGCTCCCGGTGGAGGAGGAGCGCCGCCGGCTCACGGAGGAGGCAGGCTCACGGTGGAGACGGCAAGGCTGAGAAACACGGTTAGGAAAAGTCTGAACCAGCGGTTTAAGGCGGGCTGAACCGGGCGCAAAGCGGTGTGGCTGTCGGTGGTTACAGGCAGCAGCGGAGGGTTGCCGGAATGCCCCTCAGAACCGCCCGGCTTTAGGCGTGGTGAGGCTCAGATAAAACATTTCAAGGTAAGTAACCCCACGGCTAAAGCCGCGAGCTTTCGGTCCAAACGAAAGCTGCGCTTACCAGCCTAAGTCGAAGAGGAAACCTGGGACTACGTTATCAGGAAGTTCAAGACCGACGTCCGAATGCGTTCTCAGCTCGGATCTCTCGAAGGTGCGGCTGACGAATCGGATCGCACTCAACCGCTGCGTGGCAACCTTGGCGAGAGGAACGGAAGCCCGGCCCCGTGGAATGCCTCGCGGCGCTTCGACCGTATCTTGCAGATTGAACCCAATGCCGAAGGCAAGATCATCAGCATGCGCTGTTCGGACTCGGAGTGCAGGCATCAGGTGCAGAGAGCACGAATTGTCCCGCGACGCTGGCAGCGCCAATTCAGTTGGGGGCGCAGTTCGGAGTTTCCGGTCTCCGCGGCCATGGAGATCTGGGTGTGAGGGATGAGCTGTTTCGCACCGATCCCTTCCGGGTGATGTCGGGATTGCCGCAGCATCACAAGGGGTATACTGCGTGTCGCGATCCAGTTTCATTATTTCAGCCCGACTCGGAACGGACCAGTTAATGCAGATGCAGCAGCCGCACGCTCTCCGAGAGCCGGGCCGCGGCGGACTGCATCGCACGGCTAAGCGCCACCTGCGCATCGCCCTCAAAGTCGTGCGAATGCCCCGCCGCCGTCAGGATCAGCAGCAGCTCCCATGACTGCGACAGGACCGGTACGGACACGAGTGTAATTCCCTGAAACATTGCGCCCCTGTCGACCGCGAAACCGCATTTCTTCGCCTCCCTGACGCGGGCCAGGAACTCGGCGAAAGCCGGCTTCCGGTACCACGCGACCTGCGAGAACAGCGCCTCGAGCTCCGGTTCGCTGGCGTTTCCGAAGGCGGCCATGATCACACCGGATGCGCCCGCCGGAACGAGGGATGGGCGCCCCACCGTGACATAGAGATCAGCGCGGAACGCGAGGCCAACCCAGTCCAACAGCAGCAGCGACGAAGGGCCGCGCACCTTCGACAGATAGACCGACACACCATGCGCATCGGAGATGGCTTGCATCAACGGACGTGCCAGATCCATCAGCCCACTGCGACGCAAGACGCCATAGGCAAGTTCGAGAATCTGCAGGCTGACCGAATAGCTGCGGGTCGCCTCATCGTAACCAACAAAGCCCTCGGCTTCCAGTGTCCGCAGGATATTGTACGCGGTTCCCCGATGGAGGCCCGCGGCGCGGGCGACCTCGCTCGCATTCAGCGGTCGCTCCGAACCGTGGAGGATCCGCAGCACTTTTGCCGCCGCGACAACCGCGCCCACCGGTTTGCCCGGACTGTCCCAGCCGCGCTCGCCAGCGCCGACTTTTTGCCGGATTCCTTCGGCCGGTTCGGTTTCGCTGTCCTTTGCCTGCCGGGAGCCGGGTGTCGCTGGTTGCGGTTGGTCCATTCTCTCGCCCGATGAAGCGGATCCACTCAGGCAAAGCCTATGATAGTCGCGCCCCTGGTTATCGCAATACAAATCACATGTCTTCTATAGAAGGCGCTCTTGCGAAGGCCCGCCGGGGCTTCGCGGGCGCACCGCTCGGTTTTGATTAGCGACTATTCAGGCGGCTGGCATGCGACAGAGGGCGCATAGTTTGTTGCCATCGGAGTCGCGAAATAAGCGAGGTACAACGCGCCGGAGGCCCCTTAGCGCACGCCAGGTGGGTCCTCGATCGTCGTGCCGCCATTCGCCTATCCGGCTTCGTGCCGGCGTCGACCTGTTTGGTCTCGCTCATCGAAAAAAAGCACCACGGAGATCACTGGTTTGTGGTGCTTGGCAGGAGTGAGGTCGGAGCGCTTAATTCCTCAATTCGACCGAGCGAAAAGCGGCGATGCGAGTCTCTCGGAGGTGCTGATGGCTTACGGTTTCGAGCGCTTTGTGACCACCCACACCGGCAGCCTGCCGCGGCCGGATGATCTGATTGGAACAATGTTCGCCAAGGAAGAAGGCGTGCCGGTCGACCGCGCCGCACTGGCGGCGCGGATCGGCCAGGCCGTCGCCGAGGTGGTGAAGAAACAGGTCGAGGCGGGCGTCGATCTCGTCAGCGACGGCGAGATGTCCAAGCCGAGCTATGCCACATACGTTAAGGACCGGCTGACCGGCTTCAACGGCACCAGCAATACTTTCGTTTATCAGGACCTGGCCGAATTCCCGAACCTGGCTAAGCGGGTGTTCGGCGACCCCGGCCGGTCGCGCCGCCGGACGCCCGCCTGCACCGCCCCGATCGAGGTCGCCGACCCGGCCGCGCCGCGCGCCGACATCGACAACCTGAAAGCGGCCCTCACCGGGGTTGACATCGCAGGTGCATTCCTCAGCGCCGCCTCGCCGGGGGTCATCTCGTTGTTCTTCCGCAACGACCACTATCCGAGCCAGGAGGCGTACCTTTTCGCGATTGCGGAGGCTATGCGCGGCGAGTACGAGGCGATTGCGACGGCCGGTGTCACCGTGCAGATCGACTGCCCCGACTTGGCGATGGGCCGGCATATCCAATATGCCGGCTTGTCGGTCGGGGAATTCCGCAAGCAGGCGCGGCTCCATGTCGAGGCGCTGAACCATGCGCTCGCCGCGATCCCGCCGGAGCGGGCGCGGATGCATCTGTGCTGGGGGAATTACGAGGGACCTCACCACTGTGACGTGCCGCTAGCCCAGATTATCGATATCGCTTTCGAAGCGCGGCCGGCGACGATCTCGTTCGAGGCCGCGAACCCGCGCCACGCGCATGAATGGACACTGTTCGAGCGGGTCAAGCTGCCGGAGGGCAAGATCATTATTCCCGGGGTCATCGAATCGAAATCGAACTTCATTGAGCATCCCGAACTGATCGCGCAGCGCATCTCCCGGTACGCCAACCTCGTCGGCCGCGACAACGTCATCGCCGGCAGCGATTGCGGTTTCGGCACTTGGGTCGGCCAGGCTGCCGTCGATCCCGACGTTGTGTGGGCCAAACTGTCGGCGATGGCCGAGGGCGCCAGATTGGCCACGAAACAATTCTGGGGCGGTTAAGGCGGCTCGCTCCGAAGTTCTGAAATTAGTGTATCGCCTAGACGCGCGTGCGCGTGCAAGGCAACGCCATGTAATAGAGCAGGCTGAGAGGCGTGTCCAATCCCCCAGCTCCGGTACAGCCGAAACGCTGTGCTAGGAGAAGCGCATAGTGCTCGCCGTCGCGCCGGACGCATTCGGCTTATCCGAAGCTCAGGCTCTATCGGCGGCACGCGGATCCGACCGCGGGCGACATCACCGACGCCGCGTACTTGGAATTTCGAAGTCGTTACGGGGCGAGGCCTGTGCTTGCACCCGCTGAATGCCGCGGAGCGTTTCGGAAAGAGACAACGAGTGAGTAATTACCCTGGCGTTGGTTTTGGTCGCGTTGGAACGGTGCTCTCGTGGTGAGCAATCCGCTTTTGGCAGTCGAAAGCAGTAGTGACTGTTGCGACGACGGGGGCCGTCACACCAAAATACCGGCACTGGACTGGCGGGGGCAATGTGCGATAGCGAGAGGAGCGAGCGGGTCATGAGCTGTCGAGCCCAATTGCCGGACTGAGCCAGAGTCGAGGTTGGCAGTCGGGTTCGATGATGACCATACGCCCGCCGCATCAACGACAAGTGTTGGGCTGTTCGCCTTCGTGATGACCCTCCGATCGCTCTCAGCACTAGAGAGAGCTGGGTCGGGTACGCGGAGGAGCCGGCGGGCCAATGGCTGTTGTTGCTGGAGATGCCGGCCGCGGATGACAAGACACTCTCTGGTTGAGCCGAGATCGGCCGCAAGGCACTCGAGCGGGGAGAGGGAGCTTGCGGCGAGGGCAAAGGTGCCATCACTGTTCCAGGCATGGGAACTCGGTAACATAGTGCCCAGTCCGGGCATGTGCAGCCGATGGCGTGACCTGCCTCGGTGCTAGGTCAGCTTTACCTTAAAGGAAACCGGATACGGCAGCACACAGCCATTGCTGCCGCAGATCATAATCGACCCACTCCTTGTACCAGAGCAGGCCCTAGCACGACTCTAACCCGC
>JAFMSA010000744.1 GCA_017353855.1 Alphaproteobacteria bacterium | reverse complement strand
GGCAAGGTAAGCACGGCGAGCTTCGACTGACGGGTTGGAGCCGGCAACGGCGCGTGGTCCTGCTGCGCCGCCGCCTCGCGGGGGTGATGATGAGCCAGCGCGGGCCGGACGGTCAGCTGGAACTGGGTTTTGTCGAGATCGACGAAGAGCGCCAGGAAGTGTGGGAATATGCCGTTTTGGTCACCTCGCTAAACGCCGAGGTTCTGACCATCGGGCAGCTCTATCGCGATCGCGGCGACGCCGAGAACAACTTCGACGAATTGAAAAACCAGTGGGGTTGGGGCGGCTTTACCACCCACGACCTGAACCGCTGCCGGATTATGGCAGGGATCGTTGCCCTCGCCGCCAATTGGTGGAACCTGTTCACCCGGCTGGCCGATCCCGACCACCACCGTGAGGCGATCACCAGTCGGCCGCTGCTGCTCGAAGCCATCGGCCGACAGACCAATCACGCCGGGCGCACCCACTGACGGTCAGCAGCACCTATGGCCTGCGTCACCGCGCCCGCGAGGCGTTCACCCGCATTGCCGCCTTTCTCGCCACGAGCGCTCGCCGGCCTCCGGAATGCTAGCCACGCATCACTCAGTAGCGACTGAGGCTTGACGGGTTCGGCCTGATACCGAAATCCGCCTCAGAGGTCCGTCTGTCGCGACGAGAACGGCAATTTTCCGAGGTGTCGCGCCACCGCGGCCAGATCGCTCGGTTCCGACAACACGTTGCGGCTTTCTTCCAACAGGATTGCGACGGTATCGCGTATTTGTTGCTCGCTGTGCTCAGCGGTCACGAAAAACCTCAGCCGGGCAGCGCGTTCGGGAACCGCGGGATAGAGGATCGGTTGCACGTTGACCCGCCGCCGAAACATCGCCTGAGCGAGGCGCCCGGCACGGATCGAGCTGCCCGTGATGACGGGTATGATCGATGCACCGATCGAACCGCCGACATCGAGGCCCCCCTCTCTGGCGAGCCTCAGGAACAGCGCGGCCCGGTCGTTGAGGCGGCAAACCCGTTCCGGCTCGCCCTGCAACAGGTCGATCGCGGCGAGGGCAGCTGCTGCCGCCGGCGGGGCGATGCCGACCGAAAATACAAAGCCGGGTGCAACAAGTTTCAGATAATCGACGAGATCGCGCTTGCCGGCGATGTAGCCGCCGCAGGACACGAGGGTCTTGCTCAGGGTTCCCATCCAGATGTCGATCTCTCCGGGATCGACGCCGAAATGGTCGGCAGTGCCGAAGCCGCGCGGCCCGAGCACTCCGAGCGCGTGCGCTTCATCAACCATCAGCCAGGCGCCGTGACGGCGCGCCGCCGCGACAAAGGCCGGCAGATCCGGGATGTCGCCATCCATGCTGTAGTGGCCTTCGATGACAAGCAGCGCATGCCCATTGCGCGGGCGCGCCTCGCCAAGGATGCGGTCGGCAGCTTCGGCATCGAGATGCGGGAACGGTACACGGCGCGCGCCTGACAGGATGGAACCCTGGACGATGCTGTTATGGATCAGGGCGTCGTGCACGATCACATCGTTGCGGCCGAGCAATTGCCCGATGACGGTGACGTTGGTCGAATGGCCGCCGACGAGGGCGACACAATCCTCGGTGCCGTGCAATAGCGCCAGTTCCCGTTCGAGCGCACGATGCAGGGGACGCTCGCCGGATACCGGTCGACTTGCCGAGACAGAGGTTCCATAGCGGTCGAGCGCGGCCCTGGCGGCGGCGGAGATCCGGGGATGGCCGTTCAGACCGAGATAATTGTACGAGGCGAAGTTTACGTAGCTGCAGCCGTCAATGACCGTTTCGGCCCCGGCTATGCCCTCATGCAAGCGAAAGAACGGGTCGGCGATGCCGAGAAATTCAGCCGCTTCCCGGATCATGCGAATTTCGCGGTACCCTTCCAATTCCGAGACATCCAGGCGCCGCGCGGCCTTGTTGTCCGTCTCGGTACCGGCTTGACGCGGCGCCGGCCGCGCCGGCGCGGCCGACGAGAGTTTCTCGATCAGGCGCGCCTTCGCCTGGGCCGACAGGCCGAACAGACTGCGCCGCGGCTCCACCTGCTACTCCGCAGCCACCGACTTTGCCTCGAGCATAACAGGCCGCGTCCTGGCGCTGGCCGGCGCCAGAGAAGAATCTGCGATGCCCTCGTGACGAGCCACCAACGCAACCAGATCGCCATTGCTCGCCCCCGGGGAGACCGCCCCGACCAGGCGTGCGGCGATCGATGCCACGCTGGTTCCTTCAGCGAGCGACATCAGCGGCAGATCGACCCTCAGTCGGCTTTCGAGTGCCAGGCGGAGCTCGACCGCCATCAACGAATCCATCCCCATCTCGGACAATGGCCGCAGCGGATCGATGCTGTCCGCCGGCAGCCGCAGAATTGTTGCTGCTTCTTCAGCGACGACAGTCTTGAGCAGGGCGACCGCCGCCTCGGGTTCCAGCGAGGAGAGGCGCTCGCCGAGCGATTCGTCGGATCCCGAAGTCGCGGCGCCGCGGCCGACTTCCGAAAATAGCGGGCTCGCGAGTATCGGGAGAAAACGCCGGGCTTCGCTCCAGCCTGTTTCGGCAAATGCGACCACCGGGAGCCCGCTGGCGATCATTGCCGGAAGCCCCGCCAGCGCTTCGGCGGCAGGGATGGGCTTTGCGCCCAGCCGGCGGGCGAGGGCATCACGGGTCTCGG
>JAFMSA010000743.1 GCA_017353855.1 Alphaproteobacteria bacterium | reverse complement strand
TCTCATGGAGCGGGGTCAACAGCGGCATCATCCGCAACCGGCCGCCGGAACCGCCGATTGCGAAACCCGGCGGACGGCAGGCCGCACCGTCGCATAATGTGACCTACGGTTTCGAAACGCGTGCGATTCACGCCGGAGCTGCTCCCGACCCGCTGACCGGGGCGCGCTCGACGCCGATCTATCAGACCACCTCTTACGTGTTCGACGACGTCGACCACGCCGCCTCGCTGTTCAACCTGCACAATTTCGGCTACATCTATTCGCGACTCACGAACCCGACGGTCGCGGTCCTCGAAGAGCGGGTGGCGAGCCTCGAGGGCGGCCGCGCCGCACTCGCCGCCGCGTCGGGGCACGCCGCGCAATTCCTGATCTTCTTTACGTTGATGGAGGCCGAAGACGAATTTATCGCCTCGCGCAACCTCTACGGCGGCTCGCTGACGCAGTTCGGGCTGTCGTTCAAGAAACTCGGCTGGAAGGCCCGTTTCGTCGACCCGACCGATCCGGAAAATTTCCGCAAGGCGCTGACCTCGCGGACCAAAGCGATTTTCCTTGAGAATCTCGCTAATCCGGGCGGCATCGTCATCGATCTCGAGCGGGTCGCGGCGATCGCCCATGAGGCCGGGATTCCGCTGATCGTCGACAACACTTTGGCAACGCCCTATCTCTGCCGGCCATTCGAGTGGGGCGCCGACATCATCTGCCACTCGACGACCAAGTTTTTGAGCGGCCACGGCCATGCGCTGGGCGGCATCGTCGTCGAGTCGGGCCGCTTCGACTGGGCACAGGACAACCGCTTCCCGTCTCTGACGGATCCCGAGCCTGCCTATCACGGCCTCAAATTCTATGAAAACTTCGGCGATTTCGCGTTCACGACAAAGGCGCGCGCGGTGGCGTTGCGTGATTTCGGTCCGACGTTGTCGCCGATGAACGCGTTTTTGACGTTGACCGGCATCGAGACCCTTCATCTACGCATGGACCGCCATGTCGAAAATGCCCGGAAAGTCGCTGAATTCCTATGCGATCATCAAGGCGTCGCCTGGGTTTCCTACGCCGGGCTGAAGAAGAGCCCGTTCCACGAGCTCGCCAAGAAATACCTGCCGAAGGGCGCCGGCGCCGTGTTCACTTTTGGCGTGAAGGGCGGATACGATACCGGGACCAGACTGGTCGAAAGCGTTCGGCTGTTCTCTCACCTCGCCAATATCGGCGACACTCGCAGCCTCATTCTGCACCCCGCGTCGACGACGCATCGCCAGTTGAGCGACGAGCAGCGCCTAGCGGCCGGCGCGGGTCCCGACGTCATCCGCCTGTCGATCGGCCTTGAAAGCGCCGATGATTTGATCCGCGACCTCGACGAGGCGCTGAGCGTGGCCGACGGCTGAGACGTCCTCGTTGTGCGCAACGGCGGCCCCGCGGCTGCAAGTCTCTGCCGTTTGCGCCGAAGCGCGGCTTTCGCGGGTGTGCGGCAGGATTGAGTTTGAGCGTGCGCCCGCCTATATCTTCAGCGTCGGGCAACCGACTATGGCGATAAACGGCTTACGAAATAAGCGTTGCGGACCCGGGGGCAGTACCCGGCGCCTCCACCAGTCTCCGGCCAAGGCCGGCTTTCGCGGGGGCGAACCAGGCTCGACGCGCGTGGTAAAGGTAAGGTCCGTCGCCCGGTATGATACCGCCGTTATCGGGTCACAACTTAGCTGCGAACGACAACTTCGCACAGGAGGCGCTCGCGGCCTAACCCCTAGCGGGGTGAAAGCCTTGAGCAACTCGCGGTTCGAGGGGCACCGGGCAACAGAAGCCCCTCACTCGCCCGGTCACACATCCGTGTAACGACCCGCCGCCAACCAACGAGCCGACGAGATGGCCCAGGATCTCTTCGAGTACCCCAAGATGGTCGAGAACGCGCTGCGCGGCGTGATGCGCGAGACGCTGGCGCGCACGGCGCGCGAGGGATTGCCGGGCGACCATCACTTTTACATCACATTCCGTACCCGCGCCCCGGGCACCACGGTGCCGGACTACCTTGTGACGAAATACCCCGACGTGATGACGATCGTGTTGCAGCACCAGTTTCGCGCGCTCGAGGTCGGGAACGACACGTTCTCCGTGAATTTGAGCTTTTCGAGCCGGTCTGAGCGGCTGACGATCCCGTTTGCCGCGGTCACCACCTTCGCCGATCCTTCAGTCAATTTCGGGCTTCAATTCGAGGTTCCGGCGGCGGTCCCCGCCGAGAGCGCCACTGCGCCGGCGCAAATCCCGGGGCCGGCGGAGCGGCCGGCCGCGGAAGTCGTCACGCTCGACACGTTCCGCAAACGCTAGACCGCGGCCGCGTCCCGCAAGCTCGGGGCTTGGCTTACTTGACGCCGGCATCGAAACGGCGATCCTGCGCGACAATCATCTCGCGGAGCGTAAGCAGCCCCACGGCTAAAGCCGGGGGCTTTCTCGGAAGCCCACGCTTGATCCTCCTCTAAGTGGAAAGGAAGCCGGAGACGACGTTGACCGGGAAATCTTATATCGACGTTGGGACGCCTCAGTCCGCACCCTTTGAAGGACAGGTTGCAGACAATCCTTGGGGGGGTGGGGACGAAACGGGCTTGTCTCAAATGCTGCTCGGCGACATTGGCGAGAGGAGCGATGGCATTCACATGCCATCCATGAACTCAGGAGTCCCCTTC
>JAFMSA010000742.1 GCA_017353855.1 Alphaproteobacteria bacterium | reverse complement strand
ACGACGATATCGGCCCCATATTCGATCGGGCGCAGCAAAATGGGGCTCGCCACCGTGTTGTCTACAATCAGCGGCACGCCGTGCTTGTGCGCGACATTCGCGAGCGCCTCGACATCGCAGATGTTGCCGGCCGGATTACCGACGCTTTCGCAAAAGACCGCTCTCGTGTCTGCGTCGATGCAGTTTTCGATCGCCGCGGCATCGTCGCCCTCGGCAAACCGAACCTTGACCCCGAGGCTCGGCAAAAGATGAGCAAACAACGTATAAGTGGTGCCGTAAAGTTGCGGCACTGAGACGATATTCCTCCCCAGTTCGGTCAGGTTGAGTACGGCATAGTGCAACGCGGCTTGCCCGGTACTCACGCTGAGGGCGCCCAGGCCTCCTTCGAGCGCCGCAACGCGCCGCTCGAGCACCTCAGTCGTCGGATTGCTAATACGGCTATAGCGGTATCCGTCGACCTCGAGATTGAACAGCGCGGCGCCATGCTCGGCACTGTCGAATGCATACGCTACCGTCTGGTAAATTGGAACGGCCACTGACTTGGTCGTCGGTTCAACGTCATAACCGCTGTGGAGGGCGATTGTCTCACTCCGCATCTGATGCTTCCGATTCTGGTAATTGCGACAACGCAGTGGCGATGAGCCCGGCCAAGTCAAGGTCCTGTTGCGGCGTCGGCAAAACACTTATAAGAAAAGGAGGAAAATCGTAGGAAAGACCGGAAAATGGCATTTGAGTGGCGAACCGCGCGGATATTCTCGTAGAGAACCGCGGACCTTCAATTTGGTCAATTATCGCCATTTTTTGGTAAAATATGGTGAAGCTGCGCTGCTCTTCTTTTACAACCTCGGCGCGACGTACTCAAGCAGGAGCTTGCGGCAGGAATCGCAGGGGATCAACGAACTGTCCGACCCTGTTAGGTGACGTGTCCGAACCGGTTAACGGATAATCTGTGCGTGATTGCGTTCGTCCGAAGGGTGCACCGGGATACCGGTCCGAGGACCGAGCGTCGATGCAGTTGATACCGGGTAGTGGCTGGAAGCCGCCAGTAAACCGGCCGGTCACGGGAGTGCCAGTACGTTCTATTGCACGTGGAGCGCGCAAGAGTCATAGCAATCCGGAACGCCGCTCATTCATATCTTTCCCATCGATAACGAGGTGCGGTATTAAACGTTCCCGGCGAGAGCGAGCGAGGACAGCGGCAAGGAGTGCGACTATGAGTCTCGAGGAGCGCGCGAGCGTCTGCACTTTCGACTGCCCCGACACCTGCAGCCTGACTGTCGGCGTGGAAGAGGGCCGGATCGTTAAGGTCCGGGGCTCGGACGCGGTTCCCTACACCGCCGGTGTGATCTGCAACAAGGTCGCTCGCGATATGGGCGAGTTTGTCCATGGCCCGCGCCGCCTTCTTTACCCGTTGCGCCGGCTCGGGCCTAAAGGCTCCGGCGATTTCGAGCGAATTTCCTGGCAGGCTGCGCTGGACGAGATCCACCGGCGAGTGGGTGAAATCATTGCTCGGTGGGGGCCGCAATCGGTCATGCCGCTCAACTATGCCGGCCCACATGGGTTTCTGGCCGGTGACAGCATGTCCTCCCGCTTCTTCAACCGGCTGGGCGCCACACAGCTGTATCGGCGCGCGCTATGCGGCGGCGTGCGCAGCGAGGCATGGTCGGGGACCTACGGTGCCGTCCCCGGATGCCCGCCGGAATTTGCCGAGCACGCGATGCTGAACGTTGTATGGGGCAACAACGCCACCGTATCCAACCTTCACCTTGTCCGCGGCATCCGCAAGTCCAAACGCGCGGGCGGAAGGCTCGTGGTCGTCGACCCGCTGCGCACGAAAATCGCCGGGCAGGCTGACCTTCACCTGCAATTGCGGCCCGGCACCGATACGCTGCTTGCCTGGTCGGTGGCCACGGAACTCGAGCGATCGGGTTTACTGGACGGCGACTTCATCGCCGCGAATGTGCTGGGAGCCGAAGAGTTCATGGCGCGGGCACGCCAATGGCCCGCCGCGCGGGCGGCCGCGGTTTGCGGGCTCGAGGAGAGCCGGATCCTGACGTTCGTGCGCTGGCTGGCGGAGTGCGAGCCTCTCGTGGTGGCACCGGGGAACGGCGTCGAACGGGGCCGCAACGGCGGAAGCGGGATCAGAGCCGCAATCGCTCTGCCGGCACTGCTCGGCAAGTTCGGTAGAGGCAGCGGCATCGTGCTGGCTGCCGGCAATGCTTTCCCGAAAACACCCGCCAGACTGTACCGGACGGATCTTGTCCCCGCCGGCACGCGCACGCTCAACATCAATGACATCGGCCGGCATCTCGCCGAGAATGACATCGATCCGCCGTTGCGTGCGCTGTTCATCTACAACCACAACCCGGTCGTCGTGCATCCCGACCAGAACCGGATGCGTCGCGGGCTCGCGCGTGCGGATGTCTTCGCCGTCGGCATCGAGCTGACCCTGACCGAAAGCATGAACTATTGCGATGTGGTCCTGCCTGCGGCCACTCATTTCGAATATGCCGATCTCTACGCATCCTACGGTCACCATTGGCTGCAGCGCGCCGAGCCCGTATTACCGCCGTTGGGCGAGTCGTTGCCGAACACCGAGATCTTTCGGCGCCTCGCCGCCCGCTTCGGCTTCGAGGAACCCTGTTTTCAGGACAGCGACCCCGAACTGATGGACGACGCCC
>JAFMSA010000741.1 GCA_017353855.1 Alphaproteobacteria bacterium | reverse complement strand
CGATTCGAATTCGTGAACACCAATATCCCGGTCGTCCGGATGAAACACCTAAGGGATGCGCCCCGAGGCACGCGACACGTCCTGGTAGCGGGTTTTTCGTGCAGTTTTCCGCGGAGATGAACCGGCGCCGCCTGTACACCCCTGCTCGCCCCGGGAGCTGAGCCGGTGAGCGAGACGACATTGATCGCGTCCGGCGAGCCCCGCAGCGGCTTCGGCCGGATCAGCTTGCGCACCTTGGTTCCGATCCGCTGGGTTGCGATCGCCGGACAAGCGCTGACGCTGTTGGTCGTGCATTACGGGCTAGGCTTCAGTTTGCCGCTGGTCCCCGCCCTCAGCGTCGTCGGCGGCTCGGTGCTGCTCAACATCGTGCTGATCCTGCTTCGCCAAGGCTCCGCCCGGCTCGGCGAGCGGGACGCAGCACTGTGCCTCGGCTACGATATTCTGCAGCTTGCTATTCTGCTCAACCTGACCGGCGGATTGCAGAATCCGTTCTCAATTCTGATCCTTGCGCCCGTGACCGTCGCCGCGACGATACTGTCTCGGCGGCCGGTGATCGCGCTGTCAGTTCTCGCCGTGGCCGCGATCAGCGTGCTCGCGCTATGGTATGAGCCTCTGCCGTGGCGCACCGAGCCGCTTGTATTCCCGGCCGAGCTCGTACTCGGCATCTGGGTCGCGCTGGTGCTGGCGACGCTGTTCATCGCCGGCTACACTTGGAGTGTCGCACAGGAGGCGCGGCGTTTGCGCGACGCGGTGGCCGCCACGCAGCTGGCGCTCGCTCGCGAGCAGCGGATCTCGGCGGTCGGTGCGCTGGCGGCGGCGGCGGCACACGAACTCGGTAGCCCCCTTGCGACGATCGCCGTCGTCGCCAAGGAGCTGGCGCATGATCTGCCCGACGGTAGCCCGCATTCCGAGGATGCCGCGCTGCTCCTGAGCCAATCGGAGCGCTGCCGCCGGATCCTCGCCGAACTCGGGCAGCAGCCGGAGCACGACGGCGGCTCGCCCTATACGCGGCTGCCGATCTCCGCCCTCGTCGAAGCCGCCGGGGCGCTCCACCGCGATCAGCGCGTGAAGCTGATTTTTGCGACGGCCGGACAGCCGGGGCCGGAAGAGCCGCTCGTGCGGCGCAGTCCCGAGATCATGCACGGACTTAACAATCTGATTCAGAACGCGGTCCAGTTCGCGCGCCGTGAGGTCAGCGTCACCACCTATTGGGACAGGGCGACGGTTACGGTCGAGATCGCCGATGACGGGCCGGGTTTTCCGCTGCACTTGCTGGGACGCCTCGGTGAGCCTTACATTTCGACGCGTGCGGGCGCAGCCGACCACATGGGACTCGGCATCTTCATTGCGCAGAGCCTGCTCGAACGCAGCGGTGCCCAGCTCGTCTTCGACAACCTCCCGGATGGCGGCGCACATGTTGCGATTTCTTGGAATCGTGCCAATCTGGAAATGGACGAGAAAATTCGCCCCGTTGCCGCAACGGCCGATGCATATCGCTAGTCGGGGCTGAACCACGTACGGCGCAAAGGCAAAGCCATGGAAACAACCGAACGACCAAACCGCCCCGCGTCGGCGGAGGCGCTTTCAACAGGCCTGAGGGGCCTCCCCGAATCCGAACGCACGCTATTGATTGTCGACGACGACGCGCCGTTGTGCCAGCGACTCGCGCGCGCGATGGAGCGCCGGGGCTTTGTCGTCGCAACCGCGGACAGCGTGGCCAACGGGGTCGCTTGCGTGAGCGAGCAGCCGCCTGCTTTCGCGGTCGTCGATATGCGGCTCGGCGACGGGCGCGGGTTCGACGTTGTCACAGCCCTGCGGCAGGCCCGCCCGAGCGCCCGCATCGTCATGCTGACGGGCTACGGGAATATCGCGACGGCGGTCGCGGCGGTCAAAGCCGGGGCGATCGACTATCTGCCAAAACCGGCCGATGCCGACGCCGTCGAACGTGCACTGCTCGCGCAGGAGGACTCAACCCCGGAGCCACCCGAAGACCCGATGTCGGCCGATCGGGTGCGCTGGGAGCATATCCAGCGGGTCTTCGAACTGTGCGACCGCAACGTATCGGAGACCGCACGCCGGCTGAAGATGCATCGCCGCACGCTGCAGCGCATCCTGTCAAAGCACGCGCCGCGCAACTGAGCCGGCAGGAATTGCGCTTCCTGCCAGAATTTATCGCGCAATTGCCGAAATACGCAGCGTCGCCTTCCGTAAGAGTCGGATGCAGGCTAACCTGACCCGCATCGGGATCGATGAGATGAAGGGCAGAGGGGAAACGAACCGCTGCGTTTAGCTGTCGGCGCAATTCCTTACGCGTCGTCGCGGGCGAACCTTGCCGAGAAGCCGGCGGCGCTGATCATTAGGCCATCGACCGCCGGCGGGGATTGCGCCGGCCGGTCCCGCCATCGAGACACGACAGGCGACGTCCGCCCCCAACTCCTGCAGCGCGCGGGACAGAGCGTTCCGGCGGCGGATTCTCCACTAGCCTCGCCGTTCCCCGGTATCATCGGGACATCGCGAGCGTCGCGCCCGCGGCACCCCTGGGAAGATGCGTCATACGGCAGACCGCATCAAAAGCGTCGGGAACGAGACCCTCTTCATCGACGGCGACCGGCGCCAGCCGCAAATCCAGCAGTCTCGCCCAACGCGCGCAGGCCCGGATAGATCAGCCGCTCGACCGCAAGCGTG
>JAFMSA010000161.1 GCA_017353855.1 Alphaproteobacteria bacterium | reverse complement strand
TGAAGGCTTGGTTGTAGCGGAACCGCGTGCCGATCTCGACCTGAGGGACGGTGCTCGCGGCCAGGCCGCGGCGCAGGGCGAGCTCCTGGCCGTATTGTGCGAGGAGGCCGGTGACGTAGCCGTTTATCGTCTCGGCGCGGAACGGCATGCTGCCGTTTATCCAGGCGCCGATCTCCGGCGTGCGGCCGCTGCGAAGGTCTCGGCCGAAGCCGGGCGGGATCTCGATGACGAGTTGCACGTCGCCCGACCGCAACCTTCGGTCCATCGCGGCTGTTGTCCCGATCGGCAGGCGCTCCGAAAAGTATCGCGAGCTGGCGAACTCGTCGATCAGCGCCCGGCTTTCGGGCGTATTGTCCTGATCAAAGGCGGCGAAGTCGAGGTTTTCGACGTCGAACGAAATTCCAAAACCGAAGGCGATCATCAGGATCACCGGGCCGAGCAAGGCGAAGGCCAACCGGATCGGGTCGCGCAAGAGCTCCATCGTCTCGCGCCGCGCATAGGCCCAGAGCCGGCCAGGATCAAAGCTGCGGGGGCGGGTGCTGCCGACGGCAGGGGCGGCCGCGGCATCGCCGGAAGGCGGCGCCACCGGCGCTGCCAGTGCGATTCCGGCGGCATCGGCGAGATAACCGACAAACGCATCCTCCAGCGACGGGGTGCCGCGCTCCTCCGCCAAGGCGTGCGGCGTGCCGACAGCGAGCACGCGCCCGGCATGCATCAGCGAGATGCGGTCGCAGCGCTCGGCCTCATTCATGAAGTGGGTGGACAGAAAAATCGTCACGCCATCGTCGCGCGACAGATCGATCAAAGTGTGCCAGAAATTGTCGCGCGCGATCGGATCGACCCCGGAGGTCGGCTCGTCCAGGATCAGCAACGGCGGATTGTGGAGCACGGCGACAGCGAGCTGCAGGCGCTGGCGGATGCCGAGCGGCAGACTGTCAGGACGCATATCGGCGACATTCTGCAAATCGAACCGCTGCAGCATCTCGGCCACCCGCCGGCTTTGTTCGGGGACGGGCAGATGGTAGAGCTGGGCGTGAAGGTCGAGGTTCTGTCGGACGGTCAGCTCGCCATAGAGCGAGAAGCTCTGTGACATATACCCGACATTGCGCCTCGTCTCGATGTCGTTGGCCGCCATCGGCCGTCCGAAAAGTTTGGCCCAGCCGTCGCTCGCCGGCAGCAGCCCGGTCAGCATCTTCATCGTGGTCGATTTGCCGCAGCCGTTCGACCCCAGAAATCCAAAGATTTCCCCGCGGCCGATGCGAAAGCTGACGTTATCGACCGCGACAAACGTACCGAAACGGCGCGTCAGGCCTTCCGCCTCGATCGCCGGGATATCCTCATCCGCGACCGAGCGGGGTCGGACGACGACCTCCTGATGCATCGCCCGTTTTTCGGATGGCAAGAGGTCGATAAAGGCTTCCTCCAACGTCGCTGCGCCAGCCTTGCTCCGCATTTCCGCAGGACTGCCGGTCGCGATGACGCGACCGTCATCCATGGCGGCGAGCCAGTCGAAGAGTTCGGCCTCGTCCATGTAAGCAGTGGCGATCACCACGCTCATCTGGGCATGGCGGGCCCGGATCGTGTTGATCAGGTCCCAGAACTGCCGGCGCGACAACGGATCGACACCGGTGGTCGGCTCATCCAGAATCAAAAGGTCAGGGTCTTGCATCAGCGCGCAGCACAAGCTCAGCTTTTGCTTCATTCCGCCGGACAGTTTGCCCGCGGGTCGGGCACGGAACGCTTCGAGGTCAGTCGCGCGCAACAGTTCGCCGATCAGCTCCTCGCGCTTCGCACGCGATTGCCCGAATAAACGGCCAAAGAAGTCGATGTTCTCGAACACGCTCAGCGTCGGATAAAGATTTCGCCCGAGCCCCTGCGGCATGTAGGCGATGCGCAGGCGGCTCGCCGCGAGATGGGCCGGATCGGCCATGCTGCCGCCGAAGGCGCGCACCGTCCCTTGCTGGATCATACGCACTCCGGCGACCAGGCCGAGCAACGTCGACTTGCCGACGCCATCGGGGCCAATCACCCCGACCATGCGGCGACCAGGAAACTCAAGGCAAACGTCGTCGAGCGCCGTGCGTCCCCCATAGCGATGGCCGACATGCTCGACGCTGACGACTGTTTCCGTCATTGGGGAAGTTTAACCTGCAGATTGTCAGGCCATTGCACAGAGGGGCCTAAACGGACGAAACCGAGGCCGCGAACGCCGGCTTTGACCCGGCTCTCGTACTGCTCGAGCACGTCCGGATCGATCTGCAGTTTGACCCGGAACATGAGCTTCTCGCGTTCCTCCCGGGTCTCGACGGTTTTGGGCGTGAATTGCGCACCAGCCGCGACAAAGCTCACCGTTGCCGGCACCACATATTGCGGCAGCGGGTCCAGCACAATCCGCGCCTGATCACCCACCGCCAGCCTTCCAGCCTCGGCGGCGGGCAGGAAGATGGTCATATAGACGTCGCCGAGATCGAGGATCGTGAGTACACGCGTTCCCGGGGCGACGACTTCGCCCGCCCGCATCAGCTTGTGTTGCACGCGTCCCGAGCGCGGTGCGCGCAACACCAGATCGTGCAAGATCGCCTTCAGCCGATCGACATCCGCCTTGGCCGCCTTGGCGGCAGCGTCCGCTTGATTGCGTTGCGCGTTCGCTGCGTTGACCGCTGCTGTCGCAGCCTTGTAGGTCGCGCGCCGCTGATCGAGCAACTGACGGGTTGCGTGGTGGTTCTTGGCCAGTTGCTCTGTGCGGTTGAGCTCTATCTCTGCCAAGCGCAGGTCGCTTTGGCGCTGGGCGATCTGCGCATCGGCTTCGGTTTTCGCATGCAGCGCCCTCTGCACCGCGGCCTCCGCACCGCGGAGTTGGGCTTCGTATTCCTTTCCCGAGATGGTAGCCACGGCCTGCCCGGCCTTGACGGTAGCGCCCTCCTCGACCGAAACCTCGGACAATCGTCCGGCGTATTTCGCCGTGACGTCGACCTGCACCGCCTCGATGCGGCCGTTGGACTTCGCTATGCCGGCCGGAAGGCCGCGCCCGAACAGGCGATTAATCATCGCGTGTACCCGCGATTGCGCCTGCGCGACCTCGACGAAAGGGTGAGAGCCGGAGGAAACGGGAAAGGGACCGGCGGTGAAAACACCGATGGCGAGCAGTCCGGCCAGCGGCATCTGTAGATGCATCATCATGACCCCGACACTCCAGGAAACCGGACTCTGCCATGCCGCGCCGCGCAGCGACAAGCCCTACAGGCGGCCGGCGCGAACCCCAGGAACCCGGCATAGACCTCCATCTGGCAGCGCAGGGTCGGTTTCAGCGTCTCCGGCAGGTGTGCTCGGATAGAGCGCGGGTTCGGGCGGGCGTTCCGACAGACCAGAAGTGCGCGATAGCCGCTGGCTTACGCAGAGACGACGAACTACGCGTTGGGTGACAACGTGCGCGTCCACCCAAGAACCGCCTAACGTGACCGTACACACCGGAGCTGCCTCCGGATATACGAGCCGGCTCCCATGCGGAAGGTGCCGCCTGGAATCAAGTGCATCCCGGGTGGCGCCTCGCCGTTATTCGCTTCAGCGTCGAGGACATTTAAGGCAAATGTAGCGCGCCCGGCAAGAGGAGCACCCGCATCGGCGGCCGTACAGTTCTCGGGGAATCACGCCCAAACCCGCCGAAAGCGCCCGTCGATAGCCGGGCCGCTGCGCCGTAAACCACCCCGAGTGCATGCAGGCCGTGATCGCGCGCCTGCAAAGCGGCCGGGTCGACACGCATGCTTGAGCGCCTCGCGGCGGCAACGGGGATGCGGCTGCGGATTTCGTTCGAGCCGGTGCCGGCGCAGCAATGAACAGAGCAGGGGAGTACGGCGAAGAACCGCTATCGAAGCCCCGCCGTCGTGTGGTGGCGAAGCCGGACTGCGATCTTGCTCTGCTGACAGAGCAGGTCATTTAGGGATATGCAGGGTTTGCTTGCCGCCGCGGTTTTACTGGAACCGCCCTTGCAGACCCGATGCTTTCGGTCGAAAAGGAGCGGTTCTCGGATAACTGGATACGGTCGGGCCACGCAGAATTGTCCATCGCGAGAATTGACGTTCGGCTGATTGCTTACCTCGCACCTCGATCCGTAAATACGATTTCACGCTTACACGCAAACAGGGCCGTGTACCGCCGTCTGGTCGTAGCCTCGGATCGAAATCCTCAGCGGATATTCCATTAACCCGCGAGCAGCTGATTGTTGCCCAGATCCGTGGGAGGAGGATAGCCGTGAGCCTCGACCTTCCCGTCGGCGCGAATGATCCACATCACCCAAGGGCGTTGCGGATCGACCATGTCATTGATCAGGGATGCCCCGGTCGGAGTGAGGTCAGTCGTCATTGGTCAATCCCTATAGGCGGTCAAAGGGACGGAGGCTCGCGTGTCAGCCGCTCCATCGAGGCCCTCCGGTCCCACTTCCGCGTGCGGTGACGCCGACTGATTTACGACGCGATTTTCCAGGCACTCGACGGGCGCAGCCGGCTGTCGGGCGAAGACCAGTCCGAACCGTCGAGAACAACTATTTTGTGCCGAGCCCTGCGGCTCGGTCATGAGAGAAAGGCAGTGCCCGGAGCGAGCGCGAGCGACAAAGGCGACGAACGTCAAGAACAGCTCGCCATGGCATTGGCCCCGCGCAGCGCGCTCTTTGCGACGAGCGGCACAACACCTCAATATTTGCCCGTTCTTGCCGATGACGCTGGTCAAACGGCTTATTCTTGCAGTATTCCATAAGCGCCGCATGTGTGGTTGCCTCAGTTTTCATTGCAGCGAACTCAGCGCTCCGCGGTCAGCATCTTCCCTCTATGCTGGGCGCAGACCTCATCTAGATAACGTGTGAGTTGTCCCGGCAGGACACGATGGGCCTCAGGATGCGCCGCCTTATAGCCTTCCCATCGCGTCTTTCTAAATCCCCGCCTGCCGGGCCGAGGGCTGATCGCAATCGCCGGCCATCAGGCGGTGCAAGGCATCCCGCGCCGCGCAGACCGCACTGTTCCAGTCACCGGGGCGGGGTTGACGAAATTGTCGCAGCGTCGGGTACCAAGGACTGTCGTCACGGTTCAGCAACCAGCGCCAGCAAGTATCAAAACGGTTCAAGAGCCAAACTGGCTTGCCGAGCGCACCGGCCAGGTGGGCGACCGACGTATCGACACTGATGACGAGGTCGAGATTGACGATCAGCGCAGCGGTATCCTCGAAGTCATGAAGCTTGCCGGTAAAATCGTGGAGCACCATACCAGGCGGTGGGTTGGCGGCCTGGGCAGCCGGTCCATCTTTTTGCAATGACACGAAGCTGACGCCCGATACCTCAGCAAGTGGCGCCAGCGCTTTGAGGGCAATGGAGCGGCGACGGTCGACCGCGGCTGCTGCCGGGAAGTTCGATCTCGCCTGACCGGCCCACACCAAGCCGATTCGCGGCCCATCGAGGCCGACCAGCCGTTCTCGCCAGTTTGCAGCGAGCGAAGGGTCGGCGGACAAGTAAGGCGTCGCTGCGGGTATCGTGTCGAGGGTCGTGCGAAAGGCAAGGGGAAGGCTCATCAGCGGGCAGTGCAGATCAAAGGGCGGCAAGCTTTCGCCCCGAGCACCGATCTTCATGACGCCCGGCAGCCGGGACAGCAGTCGCACCAACGGAGCTTGAACCTCCAGGATGATCCCGGCGCCGCGACCAATTAACGGTGCGTAGCGGCAAAACTGTAACGTGTCGCCAAGGCCCTGCTCGGCATGCAGCAGGATAGTACGATCCGCGATTGCCTCCCCCCTCCACAGGGGCGCCGAGAAGTCACGGGCGCTGCTCGAAAGCGTCTTGGTCTTCCACCTCCACTCATACTCTTTCCACCCTTCTTCGAATCGTCCAGCGAGCAGAAGCGCGTGTCCGAGGTTGTCGTGAGCCTCAGGGTAATTCGGCCGAAGCCGCAGAGCCTCGCGGAAGCTCGCCTCCGCCTCTGTCAGCCGGCCGAGGGCATACAGCGCAGAGCCCAGGTTGCTGTGGACTTCAGGGTAATTTGGCCGAAGCCGCAGAGCCTCCCGGTAGCTGGCCTCCGCCTCTGCCGCTCGGCTGAGGTCATTCAGTGCAACGCCGAGATTGTTGTGAGCTTGAGGGTTATTTGGCCGAAGCCGCAGCGCCTCGCGACAGCTCGCCTCTGCTTCTGCCGGCCGGCCGAGGTCACACAGCGCATGGCCGAGGTTGCTGTGAGCCTCAGGGTAATTTGGCGAAAGCCGCAAAGCCTCGCGGTAGCTCGCTTCCGCCTCCACCAGGCGGCCGAGGTCAATCAGCGCAGCGCCGAGGTTATAGTAAGCCTCAGGGTAATTTGGCCGAAGCCGCAGAGCCTCCCGGTAGCTCGCCTCCGCCTCTCCCGGGCGGCCGAGGGCACGCAGTGCATTACCGAGGTTGCTGTGAGCCTCAGGGTAATTTGGCCGAAGCTGGACAGCCTCCCGGTAGCTCGCTTCCGCCTCCGCCAGCCGGCCGAGGGCACGCAGCGCAATGCCGAGGCTGTTGTGAGCCTCGGCATTGCCGGGATCAATGGTCAAAATCTGGCGATACGCTGCCTGAGCCTGCAGCAGCCGTCCGGCCCGATGATAAACGAGACCCCGTTGAAATAGATCAATGATAGAAGGATCTAAGTCTGGGCCCCCACGTCGCTTCGCCCGTCTGGCCGAGCGCATATCCTGTCGACGCTGTTGGCGATTCATGTCGGACGACTGCAGGATACTTGACAAGCTGTCATCGATATAGCTGCCACTCGCTGTCGTATCAAATCAAACCCGCAGACGCTTGTTCCTAATGTCCTTCTCGACCGAGATTTCGGTCTCGAATTCATCCTATACTTGGAGGGTGGGACATTTCTAGGATAGAATTGCTTAGTTTGATCTATAATCTGTTCAGCGTACTCGGCTATCTTCAGAAACAGGATGGACTGGAGGTGCATGTAACGACGGGACCGATGTCGTGTCGCCGTTAGGAATGAGACAACGATTGCCAACAAATTAGAGATGGGCGCTGCCAATAAATCGAGAAATTGCGGTTGGAATGCGAAATTGCTCGATATGTGCCGTTAAGTTGAGCTCTCTGTCTCGCACGTTGCTGCAGGGCGCTGGAAGGGTCAAAGGCCACGAAGATCTCTGGAAGACCGCCGAAGACGCGGGTTCTGCCGTCGAATATTAGATTTATTGCTGCTAAATGAGAATCTCGGCCGCTGAATTTCTCGTTCCAAACAGCAGCACCGACAGCCTACCAGCACCCTTCTCAGTCCAAGCGGCAATATGACACCCGGGGAGTTGGCCGGCGCGGTCAACACGCTGGCCGGCGAGATCTGGGTCGCGGCACGGACGGCAGCGGAGCGGGCGCTTTCCGGCGAGCGCAAGCGCCTAGTCTAGTCTAGTCTAGTCTAGTCTAGTCTAGTCTAGTCTAGTCTAGTCTAGTCTTAGTCTAGCAGCCGAGCAGCCCGAGTTGCGCGACAGCCGCGCCGGCGGCGCCGGGCGACGGGGGACAATTCGAGCCACGGAGGAATAGCGGTTATGCCTTCCTGGGTCTTTGCCCCGCTATGGGAACCAGGGGCTTGCATCCCCGTGCGCCGGGGCAGTCGCTGCCGCGGCGAGGAGGTTTTTGCCAGCACCCTTGGTGTGACCCCCGGCACGGGAGAGATCGTGGCGGGATCCAGCGGAGTAGGGGGGCTATGGCTATCGGGTATGCGACGCACTACGCCAACATCGAGAGGGAGCTGCGCGACCTGCTCCAGGAGGTGACGCGTTAGCTGCCGCTGCGACATTTGGCTGAGACGACGGAATTCCTTGCCGCGCGCGAATCGGCCTGGCGCTTGAGGCGATTTCCGAAGGCTTGCGTGCGACGGAGCACCTGGACCCCGTTTTTGTCTCTCGGATCACGGCGGCGCTGCCGAGTGTTGCCGGTGGCCCGCGATAGGGTTTCACCGCCCGGCTACTCGGTCCGACGGTAACGAGTCGTCTTCGTCAACTCGGTGCGTCGCGCATCTCAGCCGCCGTCCATGTACTCTTGCCGACCTGATCGTGCGGGATCGCGGCGCGACTATCTCTCCGCATGCTGAGAAGAGGCTCGAGGCGCCGCCCAGGTGTGAACTG
>JAFMSA010000740.1 GCA_017353855.1 Alphaproteobacteria bacterium | reverse complement strand
GACACCCGTGTTATCCGCCTTTATGCGGATTTTGACGTTGTAGTCGATGACCCGCTTGACCGCGACGAGCGCTTTCATTGAGCGTTTCCGGGTCGGACATCCCGGCCTTCAGGTCTCGGGGGGAGCCCCGCCGCAAGCGCGGCCACTCCCCGGGTTGGCCCGTAAGGGCCGGGTGAGGCAGCGCTTTCGCGCCCGCTCCTCCCGACAGTGTCGCCGGGCAGCGTTTGCGACGAGCCCGTTTCGTTCCTGCGCCAAGGGTCGTCTACAGCCGCTCCCGCAAGAGGTCCGAGCTGAGGAGGCAGTCGGACGCTGGTCTTGAACTTCCCGGTCAACGTCGTCTCCAGTTAGCTTTCGGGTCGGGCCGGCAGGCGTGGGCTTCCGGGAAAGCCCCCGGCTTTAGCCGCGGGGTCGCGTATGTTGTCCTCGTCGCGTGTGGCGCGGCATCACGCGTAACAGATCCCGCCCATGCCGCCAAGCATCGTCGAATTTGCGCACGGGTACCCGGCGAAGGCAAGGCTGATCGCTCGCAAGCCGGGCCTCAGCGGTTGGCGCCGGGGCGCCAAAGCACGTCGCAGGCGCCGTTGTCGTTGAGCCGGCGGCCGAGCACGAAGAGGTGATCCGACAGCCGGTTAAGATACTTGAGCGCCTCTGGGTTGACCGGCTCGGCGGCAGCGAGCTCGCTGACCAGCCGCTCGGCTCGCCGGGTTATCGCGCGCGCGAGATGAAGGCAGGCGGCCGCCGGCGTGCCGCCCGGCAAGATGAATGAGGCAAGCGGCTGCAATTGCGTGTTCATCGCGTCGATCTCGCGTTCCAGACGCTCGACCTGGGCCGCGACAACGCGCAGCGCCCCATCAGCCCGCCGGCCGTCTTCGGGCGTGCACAGATCGGCACCAAGATCAAACAGGTCGTTCTGGATGCGATCGAGCATTTTGTCGGCGGCGGCATCGGCGTGGAGGCGGGCGATCCCGATCGCCGCATTTGCTTCATCGAGCGTACCGTACGCCGCGACCCGCAGCGCATGCTTGGGCACCCGCGACCCGTCACCGAGCGAGGTCTCACCGGCATCGCCGCCGCGAGTGTAGATCCGGGTCAGCCGCACCATTCTCAGTGCCGGCCGAGCAACATCAGCATCGCCAGCAGCACGAGTGCGAGGGCCTGCATGATGACGCGCGACTGCATCAGCTTGTTCGACCGCCGCGGGTCCCCGCCGCGCCACAGCGTCGCGACCCCGAACCCAAGGATCGTAAGCGTGCCGAGCATCACGAGCACGAGCAAACCTGTCAGGAATACGCGCATGCGTTCAATATGGCCCGACCGGCCGGATGCTGCGAGGGCTATTTCGCAGCCGCCGGAAGCTTGCCCGCCGAGCGGCGCCCGGACGCGACCGGCGCGCGGCGAATGCGAGAGAGCCCTTCGCCCGCCGACGCCGGCGTTGCAGGGGCGTCGCAATGGCGCTCGAGCGTGGCGCGACGGGGCGGGCGCAATCCGTTGCTAGTTGCGGCCGGCGAGCAGACCGCGCGCGACGACTTGCGCCTGGATCTCGGCCGCACCCTCGAAGATGTTGAGAATGCGCGCATCGCACAGCACCCGGCTGATCGGGTATTCGAGGGCATAACCATTGCCGCCGTGGATTTGCAGCGCGTTATCGGCATTCGACCATGCGACGCGCGCGGCGAGCAATTTGGCCATACCGGCCTCGATGTCGCAGCGGCGGCCGCGATCCTTTTCGCGAGCGGCGTAATAGGTGAGCTGGCGCGCCGTCATCGTCTCTGCTGCCATCAGCGCGAGCCTGCCGCGGATGCGCGGGAAGGCGAGCAGCTTCCGGCCGAACTGCGCGCGCTCGAGGGCGTAGCCAAGTGCGAGTTCGAGCGCATTCTGCGCAACCCCCACGGCGCGTGCCGCCGTCTGCACGCGCGCACTTTCGAACGTCGCCATCAGCTGCTTAAAACCCTGCCCTTCCGCGCCGCCGAGCAACCCTTCGGCGGGGACGGCGAAACCGTCAAAGGCTATCTCGTATTCCTTCATGCCGCGATAACCGAGCACCGGGATCTCGGTGCCGCTCATACCGGTTGCCGGAAACGGATCGCGCTCGCTGCCGCGCGGCTTTTCGGCGAGAAACATACTGAGACCGGAATAGCCTTGTTCCCGTGCGCCGGTTCGCGCGAGCAAGGTCATCAGATCGGAGCGCGCGCCGTGCGTAATCCACGTCTTGGCGCCAAAAATGCGGTAGACCTCGCCGTCGCGCACCGCGCGGGTCTGCAGGCTGGCGAGGTCGGAACCGGTATTCGGCTCGGTGAAGACCGCACTCGGCAAAACCTCACCCGAAGCGATCGCCGGCAACCAGCGTGCTTTCTGGGCTGCCGTACCGTTCAGGCGGATCAGCTCGCCGGCGATCTCGGAGCGGGTGCCGAGCGACCCGACCCCGAGACAGGCGCGTGACAACTCCTCGGAGACGATGCTCATCGCCATTTTGCCAAGCCCGAGCCCGCCATATTCCTGCGGGACCGTCATAGCGAAGACGCCGATTCCGGCGAGCGCTTCGACGACCGGCAGCGGAATCAGCTCGTCGCGGCGGTGCCACTGCTGGGCGTGCGGCGCAATCTCCCTGCAGGCAAAGCGGCGCACTTCCTCGCGGATCATCTCCAGGCTCGCATCGCCCACCCCCAAGCGCCCGAGGCCGGCTTCGC
>JAFMSA010000739.1 GCA_017353855.1 Alphaproteobacteria bacterium | reverse complement strand
ATCGATGGTCGTTCCGGGTTCGCCCAAAGACAAAAGGCACGCCCGACCGGCTCGACGCTCCGTCTGAGACGTAATCGCGTCGTGCCGTGCCCGAAGCTGCCCGGCAGCCCGAGGACGGAAGTGAACGCGAGCCCTTCTACACAAATCCCGGCAGACTGCCCAAACCGGAGTTGGTACCGGCCAAAGCCGGACCATTTTAAACTGATCTCTTCAAACCGGGAACCATATCCCAGAAAAAAGCCAATGGCGCAAACGGCTCATCAAACAGCCACATCGTCTCAAGAAATCCAGATCAGCTGAAATTACTTAACTTTTCTGACAACGACGGCCAATAAGACTGGTCTTTTATAACTCGAGGGAGTATTAAGCTCGGGGAGCGGGAAGTTCGCTTGCGGCCGGCCGCTCGGGCCGCAAAATCGCAATGCCCGACCTCGAAAGAGACGGTGCGGTCCCCCGGTCGAGGCACAGATCGGACGCGGGGCACGGGCGTCGTGGCGCTCACGCGGGGACGGTCACCCGTGGCGGTGCGGCAAGGCATGGCGGCCGCATAGCCCGGCAACCGCCGACGACGAAGCTTGCCGGCGGAACACGCGCAGTCCGTCAAAGGCCGCGATCTGCCGATACCTGGACCAGGCGTCCCTAAACCTCGGGTCGAACGAGCTCAGGGTGCCGACATAGTCCGCGCCTTCGCGTTCGTCCACGACAGCCAGATCCGGGCAGCCAGCGAGAAAATCCTCGACAACCCAGCTGTGAATCGGCCAATCGCGCGGCAAATGGCCGTCGATCCTGCGGCGCCAGAGCTCGCCCGCCAAGGCCCACATCGAATCGAAGCGCGACGACCAGTGGACCCCCGTATTATTGACGACAGGAAAGCCCAGACCGATCCACTGCGAGAAGGCGATATAGCTCCTCGCCCGCTCCGTGTGGATGAGCTGCTCGAGCCTGCGCTCGGCCATCAGCCGAGCTCCCAGCGCGTTCTCGAGTTGGTCATGCCAACGCGAGAATGCTCCGAATCCGATCCCCAACAAAGCCGCTGCGGCGAATATCGCCGTAAAAAAGGCTGCCCGCCGCCCCATTTGGGGGCGCGGCAATGCCGAAACCCAGTACACCAGCGCCAAGGTGGTGAGGATGCATGCCGGAAGGCGATGGTAAAACCAGGCCTTTTCCTCCAGCAGCCAGACGAAAATCGAGCCTGCCGCGAATACCGCAAGGGTGAGCGGCAACGCACTGTCGCTCATCTTGCGGCGATTGGCCCACCAAAGCAGCAACGCGATCGCGCCGGCGACCAGCACCGGTCGGCCGTCGCTGAGCAGCTGGGACCATCCGACGTCGCTGACCCCGTAAAGAGCCAGCCCGAGCGGGATAGCGCTGGTGAGATAGGCCGGATAGAACAAGCACAGCGCGGCGATGTAACCGAGCATCGTGATTGCGAGGCCGATGGTCATGCGCCGCACCAGCCGCACCCCATGCATCCGGCCGACGATTTCGAGCAACCCGAAGGCTAAGAGAAATTGAGGTTTGAGTGCGCAGCCAAAAGCAGCAAGGATCCCCGCGATGATTTCATCCGCGGGGCGCGTCGGCGCGCCATCGAGGCTGCGCGCAAAGATGCACAGGTAAGGCAGCGAGGCCGCCACGAGCAGATGCTCGCGCTGTCCGAATTCCGGTCCGGGAAGCACGAGGAGCACTGTACCGACGACGGCAAATACGGGAACGGGTGCGCTGCCCGGCGGCCCGTAGCCTCGCAAAAGCTTCGCGCACCAGCCGGCGCACCCCAGCATGCAGCCCGCAAAGAACGGCACGGCGACGAACTTGACGGGCACATCGAGCGCCGCCGAAAGGCCGGCCGGCAGCGCCAGAATCCACACGATCATCGGCGGGTTGATTTCGACCAGATCGACATAAAGCTGACGCCCTGCCAGCCATTGCCGGGCGACATAGAGGAGCCAGGCGACATCGTCCTTGAGAGGAGAACCCAGCGTCGTGAAGAGGACAACGCCCAGGGCCGCGAGCAAAGGGATGAGCGCCAGCCCGGAGCGCAAGCGGTGGTGCCCAACCCTCAGTGCCGGGGGAGCGTCGATCGTCTGGTCGTACATGCTGTGTCCTTAGCTCCCGCTGCAATCGCGATTTTTTGAGCGACGACACAGGATGCCAGACTGCGCCGACCGGCTGACAACGGATGAGGGCGGCTCTACTTCCGTTGCATCAAAAGCCATAATAGCCAAGACCGCCGCTTCAAAACCCCGATCGTCTCCGGGATGAAGCGACGAAGCTTCCTCGCGGGCAGTGTGGCGGCGGCGGCATCGCCGGCAATCGGGAGATCGGTTCGCTCCCAAATACCCTGCGCGCCTGCCCGGCAGTCCTGGGTTTTGCGCGGGCCCTCTGACTGCTATGTGATCCAGCTGAGCGGCCCGGCCGTTCTAACGGACTGTTTCGGTCAGCCCGATGAGGCGGCGGTCGCGGCCGGCGAAAAACCGCCGGACACGACCACCGGCCTGCTCGAGCGCGCCGCGATGATCTCGGAGGGGTCCGACCGGCGACCGGTGTCGTGGCGTGTTTCGGTCTGGCACCGGCCCAGACCTCTGGCGTTGCGGATCGCGCTCTCCGGGGTTGAGGTCCCGCTCGAGGCGGACCTCCTGTTCGAAATCGACGCCCCGACCGGGCTGCTGAGCAGAAATACCATCGTGCGTCATCGCGG
>JAFMSA010000160.1 GCA_017353855.1 Alphaproteobacteria bacterium | reverse complement strand
AGCACGGCCTGACCTATTCGCAATTGATGCACGGCATCAAGCTGGCCGGGCTCAGTCTCGATCGCAAGGTGCTGTCAGACATCGCGGTCCGCGAGCCCGAGACGTTCCAGGTCATTGCCACGACGGCGCGCACCGCCTTGACCGCATCGCCGCCGGCGCCGATTCCCGGCTGATGACGTTACGGCGCGGCCTCGAACGATTTAGCGGCAGGTCTTGCTGCTGAGGCCCCGGTTTTGAGCGGGTTTTGCCGGCAAGCCGGCGATGGTGGACAGGGGCCGTATCAACCGGCCCTTTTTCATTGGGATTGATCGAATGACAGATTTCGACCCCTCTTGTGACGATATCCTCCGCGAGATCGCCGGAGCGCCGTCGCCGGATGCGCTCGAAAATGTCCGCATCAAGGTGCTTGGACGACGCGGATCGCTGACCGTGGCGATGAGAGCACTCGGCGGGCTGGAGCCGGAGGAGCGGCGGCGCGCCGGAGCGGCGTTGAACGCGGCCAAGGAGCGGATCACGGCGGCGCTTGGCGAGGCAGCAGCCCGGCTCGGCCGCGCCGCACTCGAAGAGCGGCTGCGCCGCGAGCGTGCCGATGTGACCCTTCCGGTACCCGTCTGCGGCGCCGGGCGCATTCATCCTATCAGCCAGACAATAGACGAGATTGTCGCGATCTTTGGCGAGATGGGTTTTGCAGTCGTCGAAGGTCCGCATATTGAAGAGGATTTTTACAACTTCACGGCGCTCAACATCCCGCCCGAGCACCCGGCTCGCCAGGAGCATGACACTTTTTATCTGCCGACCCGGCCGGACGGCAGCCGGCTCGTGCTGCGCACCCACACCTCACCGGTGCAGATCCGCACGATGCTGGCGCAAAGACCGCCGATCCGGATCATCGTGCCGGGGCGAACATTTCGCTGCGATCATGACGCGACGCATTCACCGATGTTCCACCAGGTCGAAGGGCTGGTTATCGACCGGACGACCCATATGGGCCATCTGAAGGGTTGCCTTATTGAATTCCTCCGCGCCTTTTTTGCGCTCGATGACCTGCCCGTTCGCTTCCGGCCGAGCTATTTCCCATTTACCGAGCCGTCGGCCGAGGTAGATATCGGTTGCTCACGCCGGCACGGGGAACTGAGGATCGGAGCCGGCAGCGATTGGCTGGAAATCCTCGGCAGCGGCATGGTCCACCCGCAGGTGCTCAAGAATTGTGGGATCGACCCGTCCGAATTTCAGGGCTTTGCCTTCGGCATGGGGATCGAGCGGGTGGCGATGCTGAAATACGGGATTCCCGACGTGCGGGCATTCTACGATTCCGATCTGCGCTGGCTGCGCTATTACGGTTTCCTCGCGCTCGACGTCCCCTCGCTGGTGCGCGGCCCGCTGCCGGGCGGGGCCGCGGCATGAAGACGACCCTGGCCTGGTTGCAAGAGCATCTCGAAACCGACGCATCGCTCGATGTCATCGGTGAGCGCCTCACGATGCTCGGCCATGAACTGGAGAATGTCGAAAACCGGGCCGCCGGCCTCGAATCTTTCACGGTGGCCTCAGTCGTCTCGGCGGAGCAGCACCCGAACGCCGACCGGCTCCGGGTCTGTATCGTCGATAACGGACGCGACCCGGTGCAAGTTGTCTGCGGCGCGCCGAACGCGCGGGCCGGGATGAAGGGTGTGTTCGCGCCCGCCGGCACGGTCATTCCGCGCACCGGCGCCGTCCTGAAGGAAACCGTGATCCGCGGCGTCGCCTCGCGTGGCATGCTGTGTTCGGCCTATGAACTCGGCTTGGGTGAGGACCACGAAGGGATCATCGAATTGGCCAAGGATGCGCCGGTTGGCGCTCCCTACGCGAGTGTGATTGGTCGTGCTGACACGGTCCTCGACGTCAAGGTGACACCCAACCGTGCCGACTGCCTTGCTGTTCGCGGCATCGCCCGTGATCTCGCCGCTGCGGGCCTCGGACGCCTCAAGCCGCTCGATGCGGCACCTATCCCGGGACGGTTCCACACTCCGATTGGCGTACATATCGAGGACTATTCGGCCTGCCCGCTGTTTCTCGGACGCCACATTCGCGGTCTGCACAACGGGCCAAGCCCAGCCTGGCTGCAAAACAGGCTCGAATCGATTGGATTGCGCCCGCTCTCGGCGCTGGTCGACATCACCAATTTTCTGACTTTTGATCTCAACCGGCCGCTCCATGTGTTTGACGCTGGGCGGATCAGCGGCGGTCTCACAGTGCGTCTGGCGCGGTCCGATGAAAAGCTTCTCGCCCTCAACGGACAGGAATATGCGCTCGATCCCGAAATTACCGTGATCGCGGACGCCGCGGGCGTGCAGAGCCTCGCGGGCGTGATCGGCGGCGAGGCCACCGGCTGCAGTGAAACCACGACCGAGGTCTTTATCGAGGCGGCACTGTTCGACCCGATCCGCACGGCTGCGAGCGGACGGAGACTCAGCATCGCAAGCGATGCGCGCTACCGGTTCGAGCGCGGTCTCGATCCGGCCTTTGTCGAGACTGGTCTGGAGATCGCCACCCGGCTGATGCTTGAGCTCTGCGGCGGCGAAGCCTCGCAGGTGGTGACGGCGGGTGCGGTGCCGGATTGGCGGCGAAGTTATGTCCTTCGGGCGGGACGCCCTGCCAGTCTCGGCGGGCTTCATGTGGAGCATGAAGAGAGCGCCGCGATTCTCGCGGCACTCGGATTCGGGGTCGAGACCCTGGCAGGCGGGAATTTGTCGGTGGAGCCGCCTTCGTGGCGAGGCGACATTGTGGGCGAGGCCGATCTCGTCGAGGAAGTGCTGCGGGTCAAAGGCTATGATCACATCCCGGCGGTGCCGCTCGAGCGAGAAGGGGTATTGTCGCCACCGGCACTTACGCCGATGCAGCGGCGCGCGGAATTGGTCCGCCGCACCTTAGCCGGCCGCGGACTGAACGAGGCTGTCACGTTCTCGTTCGTCTCCGCACGCGAAGCGGACCTCTTTGGTGGCGCCAAATCGGAATTACGCCTGGTAAACCCGATCAGCGCCGATCTCGACACGATGCGCCCGTCATTGCTGCCTGGCCTCATTGCTGCCGTTCGCCGCAACTCGGACCGCGGCTTTGCCGATACGGCATTGTTCGAGCTTGGACCCCTTTACCGCGATGACACGCGCGGCGGACAGGCCCTTGTTGCGGCCGGCGTCCGCGCCGGTCACATGGGGCCAAAGCACTGGCGTGCGCCGGCTCGCGAGGTCGACCTTTACGATCTGAAAGCCGATGCGCTCGCCGCCATTGCCGCAATGGGCGGTCCGGCTGAAAACGTCCAGGTTACTGCCGATGCGCCTTCCTGGTTTCATCCGGGCCGGGCGGGCGGTCTACGGCTCGGGCCAAGAGTGCTGGGCGCCTTCGGCGAAATCCATCCCGCGGTGCTCGACGCACTCGGGGCAGGGCCGCCGATTGCCGGCTTCGAGGTGTTTCTTGACGCCGTGCCCGAACCGCGCGCGGGCCGTCCGAAGCCGCCGTTGCGCTTGTCGGTATTCCAGCCCCTCGAGCGCGACTTCGCCTTTGTGGTCGACCGCGAACTGCCGGCCGAGAGCCTGCTGCGGGCCGCCCGCAGCGTCGATCGCAAGCTCGTCTCGGAGATCCGCCTGTTCGACGTCTATGAAGGAACGGGTTTGCCGGAAGGTAAGAAATCGCTCGCGATCACTGTCGCGCTGCAGCCGCAGGACCGAACCCTGACCGACGCCGAGATCGAAGGGTTCTCGAAGCGCCTCATTGCGCAGGTCGAAAAGGCGACCGGCGGAAGGCTGCGGGGAGACCGGGCTGAGCGGCCCAATTAAATTAAGTTACCTGCCGCTCAGCTGTCTGCCGGCGACCAACAGCGTCCAGATCGAGACGGGACGTCAGGCCGGGGCCAGCGGAGGTGTTATCCGCCGCCGCTCATGTAGCCGTTGAGCTCCGGCGTGGCCATGCTCGCCTCGACATAGCCGAACGTACCCTGATCCTTGACTTCGCGCGCCGCGTTGACGAGGCCGCTCATTGCCGCCCGATAAAGCGATGTCGCCAGGCTGATCCGCTTCACGCCGGCCTTCGCCAGATCCGCGGTCGTAAATGACCGGCCCTTGAGGCCGGCCATGAAGTTGAACGGCCGCGACAACGCCGCACACACAGCCTGGACGGCTTCGAGATCGGGCAAACCCGGCGCCATCAGCACGTCGGCGCCCGCCTCTTCAAACGCTTGCAACCGCTTGATCGCATCGTCGAGATCGGGATTGCCGCGCAGGAAACCTTCCGCCCGCGCCGTCAGCATGAACGGGAATGAGAGGGTGCGAGCCGCCTCGACTGCCGCCGAGATCCTCTCCCTAGCGAAGTCGAGATCGTAGAGGGGCTTATCTGAATTACCGCTGAAATCCTCGATCGTGCAGCCGACCAGCCCCGTTCCCGCAGCGAGGCCTATCGTCTCCGCCACACCCGCGGGCGCGTCAGCGAAACCCTTTTCCAAATCCGCGGAAACGGGCAGGTCTGTCGCCTGGACGATCGCGCGGGCATGGCCGAGCGCCTCCTCGCGGGTGACCATGCCGTCGCGGCGGCCTAGCACGCCAGCGCACGCACCGCTCGAGGTCGCCAGGGCCTGAAAACCGAGCCCGGCCAGGATTCGTGCGGAACCCGCGTCCCAGACATTGGCGATCAAGAAAAATCCCGGATCCTGATGCAAGGCCCGAAAGCGGTTGGCCTTCTCGATTTGGCTTGATGTCATCCGACACCTCCTGCTTGGTCGGCAGCGCCGATTAAAAACCCTTACCCTCGAGCTCGCAGATCGCCTGGATCACGGCCTCGGGCGCCTCCCGCGGTAGAAAATGGCCGGCAATCGGGATGACGCGCTGCTGGTAGAAGCCGGTGAAATGCCCGGCGTGGCGATCGACGACATCGCGCGGAGAGACACCGTCGCACTCACCTTGCAAAGAGATTGTCGGCACCGTGATCGGCGGCTGTTGCGCAAGCTGCGCCTCGATATCCTCGAGTGCAGGATCGCCGGGGGCTGCGCCGTGGCGGTGGCGGTATGATTGGATCACGACATCGACGAAGTCAGGATTGTCGAATGACGCCGCCGCCTCTTCGTATGTCGCATCGTCAAACCGATAATTGGGCGACCAGAGCCGCCACAGCAGCCGGCAGAGCGGCCCCCGGTTTGTTGCAAGCCCCGCCCGGCCGCGTGCGGTGTGGAAGTACCATTGGTACCAGTAGCGGTATTCGGCCGCGGCGGAAGCGGGGTTGGCGGCCATCGCGATGTTCTGGATGTTATAGCCGCCCATCGTCACCAGCCCGGCCACGCGTTGCGGCCACAGCGCCGCAACGATGCAAGCGGCTCGGCCGCCCCAATCATATCCGGCGAGAACCGCGTGTGTCAGACCGAGCGCTTCAAGGAAGTCTGCAAGGTCGCGCCCGAGGGCGGCCTGCTGCCCCGAGCGCGGCGTCGCCGGCGAAAGGAACCGCGTCGGCCCGTAACCGCGCAAAT
Source organism: Alphaproteobacteria bacterium (assembly GCA_017353855.1). GTDB lineage: Bacteria > Pseudomonadota > Alphaproteobacteria > ATCC43930 > CGMCC-115725 > AP-15. The sequence continues at coordinate 2,654 of JAFMSA010000160.1, read as the reverse complement.
AGGGCACAAGCACCCGCCAGCCCGTCGCCTCTAGAGGCGGTGCGACGCGATCATAGGCATGCACATCGTCGGGAAACCCATGCAGAAGGATTGCCGGTCGACCCTGGGCCGGGCCACTTTCCTCATAGGCGATCTCCAGAATTGGCGTGCGGACCGTTCTCATCGGGAAGCCAGCTCGAAGCCGGATATCCCGTCGGCAGAGATCTGCGCCGGCAGCTCTGTTTCCCAGCGCAGATAGGCTCGCATCGAATCCTCGTTGCCGGCATGCCTGTCGTGGTTCCAAAACAGAAAATCGATCCGCTCGGCATCGGCGGGGTGTTCCGGCGAGGCGACGACCGGAAGGGCCGCATTTTGCCAAGTCTCCGTGCCGCCGGCCAGGATGGCGATGTCGGCGGAGGTGAGCTCCGAGAGATCGATCGCAGCAAGCTGAGCCCTTTGCGTGTCATCGGCGAAGAGCAGCAGCCGCTCGGCCTGCAATACTCCGGCCGGGAGCCGGTCGAGGCGCGGCCTGATGCCCCAGATCGCTGCGGCCGGATGCGCTCGCCGGTAGGCGGCGCTCGGTTCGAGCGAGATGGCCGCGGCACCCCCATTGAGCCAGCGCGCCGCTTCTTTTACCTCGAGGACCGGAACGACCGGCACACCGGCCGCCCCAGGCGAGCGATTGCCGGTCTCCAGGGCTCTCCCCTCTAACCCCCGCTCGAGAAATTGCGCATCCCAGCCCATCTGTTTTAACCAATGGGCGGTCATGATCGCGCGCGTGCCGGTGTCGTCGACGAGCACGAGGCGTGCACCGCGGGTTCCGACCCAGCGGTCGATCGCCTGGACCAGCTGGCCGCCAGGAGCCGAGACCGATCCCGGCAAATGGCCGGAGGCGAACTCTTCGGGCGTGCGGACGTCCAGCACGTGAGTCGTGCGGCGGTCCGTCTCGGCGAGCCATGCATCGAGGGTGGTACGGCCGATGCGGCCGACGCCGAACCGCGCGGCGACCGCCTCAGCGCGGCGTCGCGCTGCGGCATCGGCTTCATCGCTGAGCGGTGCCAGGCCGGTGGCCGGCCCACCCTCAAGTTCCAGGCCCGCGAGGCGCCAGCCTTGTGTTCCCCCCGAGAGTGAGACGACCCGGTTGGGAACTTCGGCATTGATCAGGGATTGCGCGCCGATGATGCCCCGCGTGCGCCCGGCGCAGGACACGACCACCAGTGTTTCAGGCGAGCCCACGAGGTCGGTGAAGCGATGGACGAGTTCGGCTCCCGGACAGTTGAGGGCACCCGGGACATGAAAGCGCTCGAATTCCTCGGCCGGCCGGCTGTCGAGGACGATCACCCTCTCCCCGGCGTGCCGCAGCCGGTCGAGCTCGCCGGCCGTGATTGCGGGAGTTGCACACTCATGCTCGACAATCTCGGCGAAACCCTTACCCGGCACATTGGTGCTCGGGAACAGGCGATAGCCGCCGGCGGCCCAGGCCGCGGCACCGCCGCTCAATATATGGAGGTTGTCGTAACCGTACCCCTCGAGGCGGCGGGCTGCCCTGGCGGCGATCCCGTCCTCCTCGTCAAGAAGAACGGCCCGGCAGCACCGCCGCGGCACAAGCCGGGTGATTTCCATCTCGAGCCGGCTGTAGGGGATGTTGACCGCAAGCAGCGGATGACCCGATCCGTACTGTCCTTCCTCGCGAAGGTCGAGAAACGCAATCTCGTCGCCATCGGCCAGCCATTCCCGGACCGTCTCGACCTCGACGAACTGGGCCATGCGAATTCCCCGTAACCCGGCAGCAGCGGCAGCATCGCAATCCGCCGCGTGTGTGGCAAGCGACAGCAGGCCGGTGTGGGCAGATTGGCGGTTCTTCGCGTTGCACCCGGGATTTATTCGATGGTCAGTGCTGACCGGCTTCAGCCATCAGCGCAGGCGCCACCACCACGCTGTTCGCCGCGCTCGAACCGGACGCCGGCTTGGTCAGGACCGGCCATTACCGGCGCCGCGGCCGTGTCGAGTTTCCCGACTTCATGAACCGCGTCGTCGCCGATCATTCCGGTCGCGAGATACAGGTCGTCCTGGATAATCTGGACACCGAACATGACCGTTGGCTGGCCCGGCACAGGAATGTGCGTTTTCATTTCACACCGACCCAGGCGCTCTGGCTGAATCACGTGGAAATCCGGTTCTCGATCCTGGAAGCCAAAGCCCCGGCGGCGCCGGATTTATCTCCCCGGAAGACGTCCATAGGCAGATCGATGCCTTCATCGCCGCTTCGGAGTCCGGGCGCCCATCCCTTCAAGTGGACCGGGCAGGTGTTCTTGTCCCGCCATCTACGCTACGCCAACGCGTCAGAGTGCTTTGGCCATCGTACCGCTCAGCATGTCGGCTTTGCGGTTGAGGGCGGCAATCAGGCCGTCGATGCCGTCGGTCCTCAGGATTGCGGCGAATTCGGAGCGGCGGGTCGCCACCTCGCTGATCGCGCCGTCGAGATAGATGTCGGAGATCAGCCAGCCCTCGCCGCTGCGGTGCATCAGGTAGTCCACCTTGACCGGGTCGCCACTGGCTTTGATGATCTGGCTCTTCACGATGACCCCGGCGCCGCTCGGCTGCTCGCCGGTGACCTGCAGTTGCTGCCCGGCATAGCCGTCAAAGCGGTCGGCATAGATCGCCGCGATGTAGCG